>JAWKQB010000005.1 GCA_041390365.1 Syntrophotaleaceae bacterium
CCATGGGTCGGCATGGTTCGGTGCAGCAGACGCATGACCTGTTTCTGGGCTCCATCCCGGATCATCGCCAGAACATGACTGGTTCGCTTCATGATGGCCGAGATGATCAGGTCCCGGTTCTGCTGGATAGCGGAGATGACCTCCGATTCCAGAAAGCAGTCGCTGGCCTGGTTGGCGAGGTCGAAGTTGATGACGAAGGACCTCGACAGTATCTCGGAAAGCTCCCCGCACAGCGGCTCGATGCCGGTGGTATTCAGCAGACATTTGGTCCGCTCGGTTACGGTTTCGCTGTCCGTGCCGCTCTTGCGTTTCTCTTTGGCAATGCCGGTGATGCTGGTCAGCATGAACGTGGTCAGGTCCTCGGTCATCTGCTTGACCTCGATGTTGTCGAGGACGATAAGCGGGTTCTGGGAACCGTCTGTATAGTTGGCCGCATCGGTGGCTTTCTTGTGCTGGGGCTCACCGTAAAGCAGCGCCGAAATCAGCTTGCTGGCGGTGGTCTTGCCCGAACCGGCCGATCCTTCAAAACGGGTCATGGGCCGGGTTCCCGAGAAATCGATCAGCAGAAAACAGGTCAGCCAGGACAGAATCAAAAAGCGGTCTCCCTGTGAACAGGTCATATTGTTGATCAGAAGATCGACCAGCAGCTTGTCGGCTTCCTCCGGCGAGGCTTCCTTCAGAAATTTCAACGGCTTCATCTTGCGGGAACCATCGAGAATAATCCCATCGGCGTTCCCACCGTTCTTCAGAATCTCGATGCCATCGGGAGTGATCCGGGCAATTTCATGGTCCTGATTGTTCAGGTTGAAGTAGACCGTAAAATTGGAAATGTCCGAGTGCAGCCACGAGAAATGATCGCGCACCTGACCGCGAATCATTGCCAGACTGGGCAATACCTCGAAAAAGGTACGGCCGCCGTTGGACGTCGGAACCATACCGGTGTGCTTGTAGAGCATGGCCGCATACTGTCTTTTCCGTCCACGATCGGGTGAATCCATCCAGTAGATGGAGTTGTCGAAATACATAAACGGCTCACCGGTCTGGGTGTGGAAAAACTGGGCTCCGTTGGCGGTAAACCAGTCATAGGCCGCTTCGGCTGCGGCGGTGTAATCCGGAGCACCGTTTTCCAGCTCCGTATCGATCAGCACCTCATCGACCCGGGCGCGACAGGAACCGGGCGGTGATCCGCTCAGGCGTTTGGCTTTCTTCTTTTCCTTCTTGGCGCTGTCCCGTCGGTTCTGCTGAACAGATCGCACCTGTTCCTTGAGGGTCGCCATTGGAACCGCTTTACCCAGCCGTTCCTGCACCAGTTTCAGCAGACGGCTTTGCTCCAGAGGTGAATGAGCCGAAATTTCGGCCAGAACCGGCTCGAGCTGGCGGTTTCTCTCTTCCTCCGGGGCATCCTCGGGCAGACTTTGAATGCCGAACTCCACCGGCGTACAGGCCGCAGAAAGCAGCCCCTCAAATTCAGCTTTACCATTGCCGGATGCAAAGAAGTCGTTCACATCGATCTTGGCGTTGGCCAACAGCGTTTCAGCCTCCCGAATATCCTCGGCAGAGTGGCCGTCGAGTAATTTGGCCAGCTCCCGGGGACCGACGGCCGCCGTCAGGTTGAACCGTCGCGAAAGTTCCTGCCGAGCCTGCTGCTGGGGCTCATTCAGAGGAATGGTAACCAGCTTCGTATCAATCTTGTGTTCGGCCAGCGTGCGAGCAGTCTGCAAGGCTCCCTTGAGCCCGGCCTCCGAGATTTCATTGTCCTGACAGATATAGACGGTCTTGAGTCCGCGCATCTTCGGAACCAGACGTTCCCAGTCTGCGGCCCTGATTCTTACCGTTACAGGTGAGAGCGCGGGAAATCCCTGCTGCATCAGAGCGATGCAATCGGTCACACCTTCGGTAATGATGATGTGATCGGGCTTGCCCAGCAGGCAGTCTTCATTGAACAGCACCGCATTGTTGATGAAGCGGGCGACATAAGGACGCTGATGCTCATCGTGAACCGGCAGCTTCTTGTACTTTCCCTGTTCCCAGTTCACGTCCGGTGTCCACGGTGTCTTGCGGCCGATCATGAACACCACACGGCCACGACTCCAGTATGGAAAGATGATGCGTTTCTCAAAAAACGGATTCAACCCATCCTGACTGGTCGGGCGAAAGGCCCCTGTAGCGGAAAGCTCCCGTTTGCTGAAACCATGTTCGCCGGAGCGCAGAGCTGAAATGATACCGGATTCATTGTCGGCAAAACCAATCAGCAGGTCGTCGATGGTCTCATCGCTGATGGCGTACTTCTCCTTCAGCCAGGTCAGCGCTTCCTGATTTTCCTTGAGCCGCTGGTGATAGTAGCGGGCCAGTTCGGTAAGGGCATCTTTGACCCGAATCTCAAACGATCGATCATTTTCCGTCTGCTCCAAGCGTTCCTGCGTGAGGCCATAACGCGACAGTGGCGGCATCCCGGCTTTGCCAGCGAGGAAATCACGGGCCTGCCGATGGCTGTCGGGCATGGGACCGGATTGACCGGCCGTAACCGTTCCCGATTGAACAAACTCGACGAGCTGGAGGACATCTCCGCCCACACCGCAGCCGAAGCAATACCAACCCTGTTTGTCGAGCATCACATGGAGCGAGCGTCGGGACTGGCTCTGATGGTGCGGACAATCGCACTGGAGACGCTGCCGGGATTCCTGTGTGATCCTTCCTGCCAGAAGATCCCTTGCCACATCTCCGATATCGAGTTCGGTTATCAGGCGGTAATATTCTCTGACATTATCTGAACCGCCCATGCTCATAATGCCCCCGCACAAGCTGACTGCTTTTCAGGGCAATTCACATTGTTCAAGAGAATGGATAGAAAGGTCTTGCGGTCATCCACCTGACATTTCTTGGCGCAATTGCGGATGCCCCAGCGGTCACCGAGTACAATCGCAGTCTTGCGGGCACGGGTGACACCGGTGTACAGCAGGTTGCGATGATGCATAAAGGAATGAGCCTTGTGGACCACCACGACAGCGCATGGAAATTCCGATCCCTGGGTTTTGTGGATTGTCAGCGCATAGGCCAGCTGGATGTCCTGAAGGTTCGGCGATCCTTTTTCGATCTCAACCGCCACACCCTCGAAATCAATCAGCAGCGTGCCGTTGGGCAAAACATCGATCACATGGCCGATGGCACCATTCATCACGTTCAGGTCATAGTTGTTGCGGGTCTGAATGACCTTGTCGTGTTTCAAAAATGGCGACCGGCGGCCGGGCTGTGTTTCCGGAACATTCACATTCCAGAGACGCTTCTGGATAAGCCGCTGCAGGTCTTCATTGAGTGATTTGGTTCCCAGCGGCCCCTTGTGCGTCGGAGTCAACACCTGCACATCCTTGATCAGATCAAAGCCAAGGGCATCGAGCCGCTTGTCAAAGAGGTCCAGCAGGAAATTGCGGGCGGCACCCGGGTCGGTGAACTGATCCGCCAGATACCAATCCCGGCATCCCTGTGTGCTTGCCTCGCTGGTCTTTCTGACTTCTCCTTTGAGAATAGCGGTGCTGTTTTCCTTCAGCACACCGGCTTGCCTGACCACCTTATCCAGAATGACCGTGGGGATGGCATTTGAGTGAATCAGATCCCGAAGGATATTTCCCGGTCCGACCGGCGGCAGCTGGTTGTGGTCTCCCACAATGACAATGGCCGTTCTGGCAAAGTCGACCGCATTGAAAAGGTGCCACGCCAACGGAACATCCACCATGGAAAATTCATCGATGATAAGCATGTCGGCGTCGATAGGATTGTTGCTGTCCTTGGAAAAGGACTTGCCGTCATAGCCAAGCAGGCGATGGATGGTGGTTCCGGTGCGACCGCTCACTTCCTCGAGTCTCTTGGCCGCTTTGCCTGTCGGGGCGGACAGCACCACCTCCAGATCGCATTCTTCACATACCGCGTTGATGACCGATACTGTGTAGCTCTTACCCGATCCGGCACCACCGGAGATCAGGCTGATGGAGTGCTGCAAAGCGGAGTGAACCGCATCGAGCTGTTTTTCGTTGAGCGTTTCCGCCTGACGAAGAATCAGCTTCTGTAGATTGCGGGTCGATTTGAAATGAGGGTTCGAGGCATCCGCCTTGGTGAAAATGGTGGCGATGTCCTTTTCCATTTTCAGGATATCGGAAAGCGCCACCAGAAAGCGACCTGCATGGGACTCACAGGAGAGCAGTCTTTCACTGATCAGATTGTCCAGCGATGCTTCGATACGGATGCGGCTGTCCAGATTATCCATCACCAGCAGAAGATTGGCCTGATCAACAAGGTCCTCGTATTCGACCCAGCAGTTTCCCTGATCCAGCGCCTCGTGCATGCAGTACTGGATACCGGCACGGATTCTTGGGGTGTGATCTTTGGGCGTACCCAGTTTGCGGGCAATCTTGTCGACCTTTTTGAAGCCGAATCCACGCAGTTCCCGGATGAGGATGTACGGATCGGCTTTAAGGATTTCCAGACAGTTGCCACCCAGCTTATCGACCAGCGTGGTTACTTGATGGTGGGTTAACCCAAAGGCGGAGAGCCATGCCAGGACGGCATTGACGCTGCGGTTTTTACACCATTCATCCTTGAGACGATTAGCAGCATCGAGGGAGATTCTGGCTTTTGATGCGATGAGCTCCGGGGATTCAATCAGAGTCTCCTCGAATGAATCGCCGAACTCTTCAACGATAAGACGGGCTTTGGCTGGGCCAATCCCTTTGATGTCCGGGTGGTTGGCCAGATAGTGAATCAATCCTTCCGGGTTCAGATCAAGATCGTGCTCCATGGCATCGACCTTGAACTGACGACCATATTTCGGATGGGTGGCCCACGTCCCCAAAAGGACCACGGGCTGATTTTCACGGGCAAACAGGTTTCCGGCAAACTGGATTTCCTCTCCGGTGGCGGTGAGCAAACGGCCTGCGGAAAACTTTGGCCCGGCATAATAAACTCTCTCTATTCTTCCCCGGAGTTTTGCCGGGGAGTTTGTTTTTCTTGGCATTGAGCGAACCTCCGGTGAAAGCGCATTAAAAACTCTTCAACAAACCGGCAGGCTGCCTGACGGTCTGAACAGAAATAAACGGGCACACCGAAGTCGATGATGATGGAGGCAATGGTTCCTATGAGGGCGTTTGGATGAGCGTCGCTCTGGTAGCAGGCCCCGAGAATATCCCGGTAATTGGCCTCAACGACGACACAGGCCGCGTCATAATGCCGGAGCTTTTCCAGCTCCTTGTGAAAACGCTTTCGGCCTCGGATGACAGTGGAAACAAAATCCGCCATGGACTTCCTTTCCACCGCCACCCGGGTCTCGAATCCCTCGATGGAGTAATCTCCCGCCGGGAGGGCCTTGCGGACTGATGCGACTGATTCCGAATCAAATCCGTAAGGCTCCTGTTCCCGGGTATCAACGACAACGGTAACCATGCCCATCCTCAAAACGGAATCATGTCGTCTACATCGTGACCGGTCGACGGTGCGGCGGCGTCTTCATCCGAAAGCACAATCCGGCGGTTGAAGTAGATGTTCTCGAATTCGTTTTTCGTGCGCTTGGTCACCTCGAGCCCGACATCCAGAAGGGTTTCCAGTTTGCCCGGGAGGTCAGAGAGTTTGTCCATCTGCAGGCCGCAGGTATAGAGATCCTGCTTGAGCCATTTCACATTGTCCTTGCTGGCAATGACGTTGTTACGCCACAGCAGACGGCCTTTATGCGTGGGACCCAGAATCTTCAGCGCCCACTTGAGCATGGGATTGCCGGAAGTTTCCGAACGGGTCAGTTCCACACGATCGACCTTGACCTGATATTTCCCGTCGGGAACAGCTTCAAAGTCCTTTTCTTCAACATCCGCAGAAACGAAATCATCGTCGAACTGCGCGAGGTCCATGGTGTCATCGTTATTCCAACTCATTGTCATTACTCCTTAGTTTGAGGTTTAGCCGTTGTGGCTGGCTCCGACTTTGTCCGGGCGGCACTCACCGCTGAACCGGCAGCCGTTTGATTGAAAGCTTTCAGGAAGGTCGGGAAATCCAGAGGGATCATCTCCGGAAGTCGGCCGGTACGGTCTCCGGCGTCGTAATTGGGGCTTGGCTTGGTGCGCATCACCCGCTGATACATGGGCTTGCCGTCGTCACCGGTTTTCATGTCCAGATCACAGAACAGGATCAGGTCCACCAGACCGGTGACCAGCTTGCGGGCCTTGTCCGGCAGGGTCGGCACAATGCGAGTGTGTTTCCCGGTGCGTGTTTCGATGTCACGCTCATGGGAATGGGAAATGAGGATCAGGCCATAAGGCAGAAATGCCAGCTTGTTGAGAACGCGCTGAAACTCATTGTTGATCAGGGCATAGCCTTTGCCGTAGCCAAGATCGGACTCATGCTCGATCTTGAACTTCTTGCAGACATAATCCGCACACATGCGATAAGCGTTATCCACTGTGTCGATGACGATGGTCTTGAAGTCGTGTTTGCCTTCGGCAATTTCGGCACACGCCTGCAGAAGGTCATCCCAGCAGGTAATAGGCGCTTCGAACACTTCGAGGGCGTTCAGGCCCGGTTCCGTGGCCAGAAACAGGGCGTTCTCAGCATGGGAGCACCACGTGCTCTTGCCGATTTTGCTTGGACCGTAGACCAGTGCGGTCAGGTCGTTCAGGTGTGCTTTCGGTTTGGTTTTGCTTTTTGGAAGCATGATTTATCTCCTTGTATGGTTTGGGTTAAAAAACAGGGGCAGCGTCTTCACTTGCTCCATCCCGCAGCTCTTCGTGCGGGAGCACCCGTTGGTAATGGTTTTCAATGACGTTGGGGTTCTCACCGCTCCGGCACAGCGGGAAGTAGGGACAGGCGCGTCCATACTGAAAACAGAAGGCCGTATTGCGGTAGAAGGTGTTGCGGCGGCGGGCATCCAGCATGGCTTTGGATAGTTCCCAAAGCTCACTGCGCAGCTCGTCGAATTGATCGCGGGAGATGTAGAGCACCTCCCGGTGAAACATGCCGGGCTCGAGGTATTTGTCTTTGAGGCGCTGCTGGAAGGCATCATCCGGCTCGGGCATCTTGCGCTTGGCGCTGCTCTTGCCGGTTTTGGATTTGGCGATCAGCTCGGCACGTCGGGTTTCAAACTCAGCTTCCGTTTCACCTTTGCTCTGGCGCAGTTTGGCTTTGACCAGCACGTTGTAGATGATGCCGGAGATACGGATGCCGAGAGTCTGCTCCAGATACCACGCATAAATGATGATCTGGAAATCAGTCCAAAGCCGTTCCAGATAACCGGCATCGATTTGTGAGGCGGTCTTGTGCTCCAGCAGGAAGTATTGACCATCCTGCTTGACCAGACCGTCCACCTTGCCAGCCAGCACGAAACTTCTCGATGCGGCGTTGGTATCCGGATTGACGATGGGGCCTTCGAAGTTTTTCTCCAGAGCGACCACGTCAAAGTCCTCGACGGGATACTGCTCCGAGTATGAACTCATCATGGCGGTGGCCAGATGCCAGTCCGCGAGCTGATGATCATCCTGTGCCCGGTTGGCATAGACCTGATCGATGTGTTCGAGAACCTTTTCGAGTTCCCGCTGGCCATGCCAGATTTCAAGACAGTCGTGAATGACTGATCCGAAAGCCAGGTTGTGATCCCGCTCCAGAGGAACAAGGTCCCTCAGGTAGCGGTATTCACAAGCCTTGCGGCAATTGCGGAAGAGCCGCCACATGGAATACGTGGTGGTCATCAATTCGCTCATACCGCCACCTCCATGGCTGAAGGTGCCTTTGCATTGCAGGCGCATCCGCCACTGGCGGGCTCACGGTCGATCATTACCGCTCGTTCGCCATACTCCTTGGTGGCGAATCCGGTAAAGATGCTCGCCAGATCACCGCCGACCTTGGTCGCTGCGTCGATAAAGCAGGTGCGGTTCTGCTTATCCAGATTGAAGCGGGATTCCATCCTCACTCTGGAGTGTCCATACATGCTTTCCACAGCCAGCAACGCCAGCATGAAGGTATCTTCCAAGTCCTGAGCCGGGACCGACTGATCAAAGCGATACTTGTAAGTTTCCATTGTTAATCTCCTGTTGTTTCTCAGGTTTTCTGTTTACCGAGGCCCCGGTCGTCCGCTTCATGCGGCACGATGCTTACTTACCGGAACCCCGGGCGATGCGTCGGTCGATCAGAGGTATTCTTCCAATCCGCCATCCCGGAATGCGTCCCGCAGCTTGGTCAGTTTTCCGTAGAGGGTGCTGCGCGGAACGCCCATCTCCCTTGCGATTTCAGCCATGTTGCTCGACTGCAGTTTTTCGCAGAGGTCCTGCAGGTCTTCCGGCAGTGCGGCAATGACCCGTTCGAGATCGAAGCGGATGTCGTTCTGCCGTTGCTCGTTGGTATCCCGGCCGTGATGTCCCATCTGTCCATCACTGCAGACCTGCTCGATACGCTCGGCGGAATCGTTATCTCCGCCCGGAATGGGATCGTTGAGAGAGGCGGTGCATTTGCGCCAGTCCCGGCATTGCGCGAAGCGTGCTTCCAGAATGGTCGAGATCCGCCGCTCAACAATGCGGGTCATGAAGGTTGTCTTTTTGCCTTTGGCCGGGTTGAAGTGCTTCATCCTGCCCAGCAGATCGATCATCAGTTCCTGCTCGAGATCCTGCCGATCGTCTTCTGTCAGTCCGGCTTTACCCACCAGTTGTCTTGCCTTGTGCCGAATAAGGTCTGCGGCATAGCCATCGATGCCGTCATAGGAATTTCGATAAAACATTTGGTCCTCCTCGGAGCGAGGAGGAGCACCGCGTGGGTGTCGGCACGGGCCGGAAACAGAGGAAGGAGCTGATCCAACAAGCGGAGCGTCGCAGGTTCGCCTTTTCTGCCACCTGCCGTGCTGATAAACACACGGTCAGGTTTGGCTCGGCGACACCCACAACAGCCTCCGCCTTGCGTCCAGCTTGTTGTCGAAGTGTCTAAATTCTCAGTTTGTTATGCTGCCCGTTCCTCGATGCGGATCAGGAATGGCAGCCCATGCTTGATTTCAAGATGACGGATGATTCCATCACCCATGCCGGTCAGGTGTTCGATGAGAGCGAGCACTTCCTGCTTCAGGATGAAGTCATCCTTGGCCAGCTCCGGACGATTACCGTTCTGGCCGCCCAGTTTGATTTCACGCTCGATAATGGTGTCTGCGGTGAGTTCGGGATTTCCGCCCACAACCGGTATGTTGGAAATGCGCCCGAAGTTGATTTGCTGCATCAGCTCGATGAGCTTTTGCTGCGGTTCGTTTAGTTCTGTCTTCTTGATCTGGTTCATGCCGAACCTCCTTTGTTAAGGACCTCCCGGAAGACAGGTCCGGCATGATTTCTCCGGGTGAGGCCGTGAACGATTTTCTGTTCACCAGACCTGTCACCCTTCTTTGGCGAAATTTCGTTGGGCCACTGAAATTTCACCCGATGCAGATGCGCTGGGATTGGCTAATGCGTTGAATTTGAGGGGGATTTAACAGAATGAGGCGGGGAAATATTTTTTAACTTTTTTTGCCACCCCTCAGTGAAATTTCGTTGAACTCACTCGTCAGGGCATAAAAAAAAAGCCGACACGAAGGTCGGCTGTAGAGGATGATGGTTTGTGGGATTGCGATCAGCAGAATCCAAAGAATGTTCGCTGCTCACTCCAGTCGAGAGGGAATGTTTTCACCAGCTTTGACAGGGACAATCCGCTGGGCTCTTCACCGTTAATGATGGCTTCGACAATGTCCGGGGCGAGCGTGGTCAGTTTCAGGGTTCTGGCCACATAGGATGAGTCCACATCGAGATCCCTTGCCAGCTCACTGATGGACTTTATCTCACCGCTCTCGAGGATGTCCGCCCATGAAAAGGCTCTGGCCAGTGACTGGACTATGGCCGTCTGAACGGTTTCCGGCATGCCCTCATTTTCACCATCCAGTGTATCCGGTGTGAACACCATTTTTCGGCCGCGCATTCTTCGGATGAACATGGGGATATGTATGTGCAGATTCCCGCTGTCCGACAGTTTTATGGTAGGTTTGATCTTCTTCATCAGCTGTTACTCCTTTCCCTGACTTCACAGGCCAGACCGGCCAGTTCGGTGACAAGGTTTGTGAGGCCGTTGGTTTTCAGCTCCATGTCGATTCCTGTCTCCCGTATCTCGATGGTTTCCACCAGAAGCTGGATCAGCCGGTTGCGCTCGAGGGGAAACAGATCCTCCCAGAAGGTTTCCACGCTTTGAAAGGCTTCCGATACATCACCCTCGGAAATCTGCTCTGTATCAATCACCTTCAACCGAGCCGATACATTGGTGAGCTGCTTGGTCAAATCGACGGCCTGCTGGTTGACCAAGGGCAGTCGGCTATTCCGGTCGGGATCGTCGTTGTCGGGCGACATCAGCTTCAAAGCTTCCTGCCTGACGCTCTGCAGGGATTGTTCGAGCTCCTTTTTCTGAACCAGCAGGCGTTCGCGCTCTTCGGCCTCGATCTCTCTGGCGGCAAAGTAGGTCTTGGCCACCAAGGTTGGTGTTCTGAATACCGCTCCCAGCTGATCAAGCACCACCGACTCGATGTCTCCGGCAGGAACCCGCTTCAAGGGGCATCGGCTGACAGCCCGCTTGGTATCCTTTTCACATATATAATAGGAGTAGCGCCGGTCGCCCTTGTTGGTATAGGTGATACCCATGGCGCTGTCGCAGTGGCCGCACCGGATCACTCCGCTCAGGGGCGAGACCATTTTCACCCGGGCCTTGCTCATCTTGGTTCGATTGTTTTCCGAGAGCAGCGCCTGAACCTTGTCCCATGTATTCTGATCAATCAGGGCATCATGCTCCGCCGGATAATTTTTGCCTTTGTAAGCAATCTCTCCGATGTAAAGCCTGTTATTGAGAAGGCGGTAGACCTGAGCCGTGTTCCATTCGGTACCGATCCGCTCCTTGCCTTTCTTGGTGGTCCATGATTTGGTTTTGTATCCCTGTTCGTTCAGCTCCTGCGCCACCTTCTTGGCTGATCCCACCTGCGTGTATCGCCTGAATATGAGTTTTATCAGCGGAGCCTCGCTCTGGTTGATCAGCAGCTTTTTGTTTTCCCGGTCCACATCGTAACCGAGTACCGCAGGTCCTCCGCAGTATTTTCCCCGGCGTTTTGCGGCGGCCACCTTGTCCCGGATACGCTCGCCGATGACCTCACGCTCATACTGAGCAAAGGTGATCAGGATTCCCAGAAACATGCGGCCCGTCGAGTCGGTGGTGCTGAAGTGCTGGGTGACGGATACAAAGCTCACTTCTTTTTCATTGAAGAGCTCGATCATCTTCATGAAGTCCAGCAGGGAGCGAGATAGACGGTCGATCTTGTAAACGACGATGACATCGATCTTACCGGCATCGATATCCGCCAGCAGTCTCTGCAGCGCCGGACGTTCCATTGTGCCGCCGGAAAAGCCGCCGTCATCATATCGGTAAGGGATAGGTTTCCATCCCTGCAGCTTCTGACTTTCGATGTAGGCTTCGGCGGCCTCCCTCTGGGCATCGAGAGAATTGAATTCCTGATCCAGACCTTCCTCGTGGCTTTTCCGCGTATAGATGGCGCAGCGGAGCGTTTTGCGCTGGCCGTTTTGCGTGTTGTTATTGTTAAGCATTCGGACCACCTTCCTTTTTTCTGTGACTGTTCTTCAGGCCGAAAAAGATCTTGCCGTTCCAGCGGGTGCCTGTGATCTCCCTCGCTATGGCGCTCAGTGACCTGAAGATGCGGCCGTCGTACTCAAAGCCGCTTTCCCGGGCGATCACCTCATAGCGCTGGTCGTTCCAGATCCTGACAAATCGGGTGCCCGGCAGGATGGCTTCCTGTGACTTTCGTTCTTCCGGAATCTTGCGGATGACCGTTGCCACCGGATCGGTCTCGGCAACTTTCTTCAGGTGACATTTGGCCTGCTCCGACAGGCCGCCGTAAAAGAGCTCCTGAATCCGGTGCGCCAGCCGTTTAACCAGAAACTGCTTCTTGTACTGGGGTGGCTCGGTTCCATAAAGGTCCAGCCATTTCTCTCTGAGCTGATCAAGGCTCATGTTCTGGAGCGTTGCCAATTGCCTCAACACCGAGGTCTTGGTCGGCTCCGTTTTTTTGTTTTTCAAGTCATTCATTTTCAACTCCTTATATTCGATTACAGGACTCGGTTGTCATGAATGACGCTCTTTCCGGCAGAAGAATCAAGTCCTTCTCCGAAGGTTCCGGAAGAATCTGCAACATTCTTTAAGTTATTGGCATTATTGGCCTTACGATACAGACTCCTAAGTGCGGCAATGGCCAGAATGGCCGCAATGGCATCCAGCCGCTGCTCCGGGTTAATGCTTTCAGCATCCGGCAATTGGTCGTCGGTCAACTGGTTTGAGTAAGGGTTTTCTGGTGCTAATTCCACATCAAGCATAAGGGCCTCCGTTGGGCCGGTGCCGATGAGGGAAGCTGCGGGTGCCAAAAACAAAAGGCGGTTGGGATGCGCATTTTTCAGCACCCACAACCGCCTCTGCCTGGCATCCGGCCAATTGTCTGGTTTCTAACTCATGTCCGAGACGAATCCTCGGGACTTTCGGAGGTTACTTACCGGGAGGGATTTCAATCTGTCGGAAGTTTTATTTATAAGATTTCTTGACCTGATGGATATAAGGTCTTATATTTGTGTGTTATTCGGCCCAAACTGGGGTTGCGATTTATTATCAGTACAAACAAGGAGAAAATGACATATGCCTAAGCATGTTGGCTTTATTGCGTTATGCCTCACAATGATAGTATCAGGTTGCTCTGCTTCAAATCATGTCCAAGAAAAAAGAACAGCAATTAAACTTCAACAGATTCCTGACCAACAACGGCTTCAAGATGCCTTCAAGAGTTCTGAAGGCACCATGGTTATTATTGATGCTCACTCAGAAAAAAGAATTATTTACAACGACTCACTGGCTAGTGAGCAGCGTCCTCCATGCTCTACATTCAAAATCTGGAACTCTCTAATTGGGTTGGAATTGTCCCTTGTAACTTCGGCAGACGAGAGTTTCTATTTGTGGGATGGCAAGAAACGTTTTCTGGATGCCTGGAACAAAGACCTCACATTCAAAGAAGCTTTTCAATCATCATGCGTACCTGCCTTTCAGCAACTGGCAACGAAGATTGGACCAGAAAGAATGCAGGAATGGCTCAACAAAATTCATTACGGCAACCGAGATATTTCTTCGGGCATAGATGTTTTCTGGCTACCTGAAAAAGATCGAAAAACGATTCTAATTTCACCCATCGAACAGGCGCTACAGGTAAAAAAACTTATTAACGGGAAGCTTCCATTTTCAGAAAAGTCAAAGTCAGTTCTCAAAGACGTTATGCAAGTAAAGGAAGGTAAAAACGGTGTTTTATATGGAAAGACCGGCTCTGGAATGAACGAGGAAGGTGTGTTTACCTTGGGGTGGTTTGTCGGTTATGTGGAAAGTGGAGGCAATGTCTTTACTTTTGCATGTCTAACCCAAGGGGAAAATGCAAATGGGCTGCGGGCACGCAAGATCGTTACAGAAATATTTACCAACCAAGGCCTGTTGTAATAACTCCAACTATGAGGAGTACGCTATGGGCAGAAACAGAGAAGACGACATTACGCCGTTGCAGCAGGAAACACTTGATGAAATATGCCGGTACGTTTCAGCCAAAGGGTATCCGCCGACGGTTAAAGAAATGAGCGAAACATTTGGAATCAGTCACGCCAGTGTGCATGACCGGATCAACCAGCTGGTTCGCAAAGGTTATTTGAAAAGAGAGGAAGGTAAGGCTCGCGGTCTGACCGTGACCAAGCATCCTCAGACAAACGCGGTCGCCCTTGTGGCGGTTCCGATTGTCGGCACGGTTGCAGCCGGTCATCCGATTTTCGCTCATGAGAACATCACGGGCGAGGTTCTGGTGGAAGCATCCGTTGTCGGATCAGGTAAGTGCTTTGCCTTGTACACACAGGGCGACAGTATGATCGATGCCGGAATAAATGACGGCGACCTGATCATTGTGAGGCGTCAGCCAATTGCCGAGGACGGTGATATCGTTATTGCTCTGCTTGACGATGAAGCCACGGTCAAAAGGCTGAAAATTGATAATGAGCTCATCGAGCTGGTCCCGGAGAATCCGAGGCTGAAACCGAT
This sequence comes from Syntrophotaleaceae bacterium, assembly GCA_041390365.1. Lineage (NCBI taxonomy): Bacteria > Pseudomonadati > Thermodesulfobacteriota > Desulfuromonadia > Desulfuromonadales > Syntrophotaleaceae > Syntrophotaleaceae bacterium. The sequence continues at coordinate 14,137 of JAWKQB010000005.1, forward strand.
CAGGGTCAAACCTGAAGATGAATTGAGGATTCTTGGCAAAGTGGTGGGCCGTAAACGAATTTGAGAGAACACTATGTAAGGACAGCTATAAGCTAATAAAACAGGAGAAATTAATGGCAACTTTAAACCTTCGCCGCTTTTCGAAGCCGGAAATGCTCCGGAAGATCGACCGGAGCCATCTGATCACATTTTTTGAGCCCTACACCGAATATCTATCCGGGCGAGGGATAGAGTTGCCATCGGCAGCCGCAGAAAACGGACTGGACTATACAGTCATGAGTAACGTGCTGCTGAACCCGAACACCAGCACACCTCCTGAGATGTCGGAAGCTCTCTATTACATTAACGAGATGTCGACTCCTGAAGGCTTCGACCTGATACAGGAGGCCATTGCCGACACCGAGATCGATGTCAGCATCTCCGAAGATGCCGCTTACGGTGACCTGGCTCTGCAGGTCTGGGTGCAGGACCGCAACATCATCGAGCGACTCCATGCCGAGCAGTTCCTTTTCCGCCCGCGCTCATTTGAGTATTTCAAATGCACCCGTGAAACCATTCCGGATTTCGAAGAACCGAGCGAAGAAACCACTGCCGCCCTCGAAGCGGATCTGGATGAATGGTTTGCCAAGAAACGCCGGGGCCGTGCTTCCAAAGTTTTCATCTATGTGAAAGAGGACTATGTCTGGTTCCTTGTCCGCCATGGGGAGCCATTCACCCGGGAGTCGATCATCAAGGATGGTGAATCCAAAAGCCTGTTCTATCGGCCGGAAAAATATGACGTGCTCGTTTACAGCCCGGAAAATGGTGAGATCCGGATGAACGCCCGCTCCAAGGGTGAAAAAGAACTGTACCGCACGAAGTTTGGCCTGCACCTTTTCGATGACAGCGAGTTTTTCGACGGCAAAAGCAAGTTCACGCTGGAGCCGTTGAGGGAGGCTGGTTCGTCGTCCGTCCTCTGTGATGATGTTGAGGGGATTGATTGGGTGCGCCTGAAGGAGTTCCAGATCTTCCGTGGCGGAACACATAAAGAGATCGAGATCCGCAAAGCCGAGGACATCTTTGCTTCATTGGAAGAGCGAGACCGCACGATTCCCAACGGTGGGCGATTGAGCAAAGCCAGCTTCCAGATCAAGTTTTCCGATTCCAAAACACCGCGAACCGTCACTCTCAGCTCCGGGAACCGGGCTCAGTTCAAACGGGATGATGATGCTGAGATTCTTGAAGAGTGGCTGATCCGCCGTGGATTTATCATCGTTGATTCGGAGGATGACGGTGAGTGAAACCCGGCTGTGGCAATTCTTAGAAGAGCACCCGAGGCAGAATGCCCCGTGGTGTGAATGGCAGGATGAGTTTGGTGGCTGGGATTCCTTCAGTGGGTTTGAGAGGAAATTTCTGCAGCTGACCGATCAGCGTGCATCTGCTGTCAATTGCAGAATCGACTGTGGACAGGGCTGCCCCAGAAAAGTTGTCGAGCATGCCGCCGATGATATTGCTGCGGTGTGTCCTGAGCAGGAAGAGAAGCCATATAGTCTGAACAAGCGGGAGGTGCTGGTCTATACATTGAACCGGTCATCGTTCCACAAAAGCATCTGTACCGGGCTTGGAATCACACGGAATGAAAATTCGCTGGACGGCATTCCCGGTGTTTTCCGTTTGGGGGATTACACACCGACCGCCGGATTCAACTTTCCGGTTTACCTGACCTTCAAGAGTGACCCGGACGAACTTATCGAAAGCGTCAGGAGTATCAGTCTGCTTGGGCAGGACCCTTATGCGCTGATTATTTCAACCCGCAAACAACTGACACCCCGAGCCGAGGATCTCCTGAGCCGGAGTGGTTCAATATGTATCGTGTTGAGCGAGGATTTTTCCATTCAAGCCAATGGCAGCCTGAAAGCTCTCAGGCCCCCAACCGATGTATTTGCAACCTTTCAGGCTGATGTACCTGAACCCGATTCGGGAGGCATGGTCCATTTCGACACGCCTGCCGGTATCAATTGGAGCGGTATCACCATCAAGTTTATTGACGGCCATACCGTTTCCATCCGCACCACAAAATCACACGGCCAGTACAATTACACTCAGATGGGAATGGCTAACACCAGAAATGGTAACCCGACAATTCCTTGGGAACTGCTCAGAGCCTTTGCCGAATCACGCGGTCAGATTGATTGGCAGAGCCAGCATGCGTCCTTCAAGGTCAAAGACCAAAAAACACGCCTGTCAAAAAAGCTGCGTGAGTTTTTCCGGTTGGAAGATGACCCGATTGAATACCTGAAGGAAGAAGGCTGCTACCGATGCCTTTTCACAATCAAGCCTGAGGGGGACGACGATTCAACCTATATCAACGAGGATGCGCTCTATGAATAAAGTCAGACCGTCGGCGGAGCAGGTAGCCATGTATCTGGAGCGATGGGATTCACTGGATAATTATGTACTGCAGGAGAGCAGCCTCAAAAAACTATTCGCTGTGACGTATCCCCGAAATTTCGATATGGATGATGTCCTTATCAAGGTCTGCTCACTGAACGACTTTTACAGCACGAACATCTTTTCACCATTCACCGTTGCCAAGCACATCGTTGATTTGGATATCGATCAACGTCTCGCTAATCGGGATCTGACTCTGGTGAACGACATTGCCGTGGTTAGGGTTAACGGCCAGAAGACCATCAATTTTTATTCGTTTGCCACCAAATACTGCAGCCACCATTTCCCGGAGGACTATCCGATCTATGACAGCTTTGTGGAAAAGATGCTCATGCACTTCAAGCGGGTGGATAAATTCTATAAGTTCAAAAAGGACGACTTGAAGCACTATCCGACATACCATGCTATTTTAATGGAGTTCAGCAGGTTTTATGGGCTGGATGGATTCACACTGAAACAGGTTGATAAGTACCTCTGGCAGGCGGGCAAAGAATACTTTCCCAAGCAATACTGACCGCTGGAAATCAGAATAAATATCACTTCTCGAAACCTGCGAGAGACTTTTGGTTTGTGAAAACGGGTGGTTTGACCCGACCATTTGAGGTCTTAACACAACCGCAAAACACCGTCATTCGGCTAAATGCTTAATCTGAAAGGATATCTGTAACAGGACGCGTGTCGGACCCTGTCCGAACAAAACAGAGAATACCGCCCCAAACAGAGAATGAACGTGGGGAGAATGGAGAGAATCTGGTGGCTGGAGAGAGGTTCCGGAAAGATGTCAAAACAGCCGAAACCCTTTGAATACAAGGGGAAAAAGAAAACCCGTCACCCCAGAGAATCACTCTGGAGAGACGGGTTGTCTTTTTCAAAATGGTGGGTGTTCTGGAAGTCGAACCCCTGACCTACATTCGAGGGCGCTCCATCCCCCGTCAGTTCATTATTGTGGACGAAGCCCAGAATCTTACTCCGCATGAGGTTAAAACAATCATCACCCGGGCCGGCGAGGGAACCAAGGTGGTCCTGACAGGGGACCCGGAACAGATCGACAACCCCTATGTCGACGCTTCCAGCAACGGTCTGACCTATGTGGTGGAGCGATTCAAAAACAGTCCGATCAGCGGCCATATCACTCTGCGAAAAGGGGAAAGATCCCAACTTGCCGAGGCCGCAAGCATCCTTCTCTGAGCTACGAGAATTCAGGGCGTTCAACGAGGTATCATGGATTTGTCTTACCCATCATTCATTCTTTGCCTGGCTCTTGCTGGCCTCTCTCTGACCTTTGCGCCGACATCCTCTTATGCGCTGGAAACGCACCGCTACCTGGAGCATTCGGGCGATGAGAGTCATTATTTCGATTGGATTCTGAGCGGGTCAAAGGACTGTCTGGAACTCCGCGCAGTTGCTTCATTCGAAGAGCACCGGACCATAATGGACAAGGACCTTGCCACCCGGCAATGGTCCTTGTCCAATCCGAAAGAGAAAACTGCCTTGGATGCTCGGCGTGAAGGGGATTACATCGTTCTCAAGGGTCTGTTCAAGGGTGACCCCCTCGACAAGCGGCTTGATATCGACGAGGCCCCCTGGTTCCAGTCCCTCTCCACTTCCCTGCGGGCTTTTCTCGAATCACCCGACCGATCAACCGTATTCTGGACCCTGCGCCCGGATAAACTGACGGCGCTGAAAGTGCGAGCGACGAAAAAAGGGGCGGACCTTCTTGACCTTGGCAACCGAAAAGTCGAAACCCAGAGGATCGAAGTGGGCCTGACCGGTGTCGGCTCCCTTTTCGCTCGGGGCAATTATTGGTTCCGGGCCAGCGATCGCCTTTTCCTTCACTACCAGGGCCCCAGATTGCCGGGCATTCCCTTGACAACCATCACACTTGAACCCCGCCGTGACAGTTATGAATAGAACGATAGCCATATCTGGTCAGAGCAGTCTGCTGAACGGTGCACTACCTGAATCTCATGTTTTTTATTCAAAAGAGAAAAACCCCCGATTTTGGCCACTATTCTCGCCGTATCTTTAGCCGGCTTCCCATTACGTTTTTCTCCTGGATGGTCTAATAATTTCCTAAACAAAAATGGATACGGTCGTAAAGTCAATCTGTTTGAAGTAATCCAATTTAGACTTTACTTGCCTATATTTGACAATCTTATATTTGCGCCGGCAAAGGCAGGAGGGGCACTGTGGCAAAAATGTACGACACCGATCCGGATATGATCGAGATCACCACCCTTGCGGAAAAAGTTGCCGGCTTAAAGGTCGCGGCGGAGAGTCTTGAACAGGAAGCAGGCTCCTTCTTTGAGGTGGCTCCCGGATACCAGGCGAGCAAGGCAAACCTTCTGCACTACCTGGCTTTACGTCGGCAAGACTTGCGATCCATACAGGAGAAGTTGGCCCGATGCGGGCTGTCGTCCCTCGGAAGGGCCGAGCCCCATGTGCTCGCCTCACTGGAGGCGGTGTTGAGAAATCTCCACGCACTAGCCGGATATCCTGCATCAAGCAATACCTCGGGAATCTCCTTCGAGGAGGGAGCCTCACTGCTCGACTGCCATACAGATACCTTGCTGGGCCCGAAGCCGGGACATCGCCGGGTTAGAATCATGGTGACAGTTCCGTCTGAAGCCGCGGAAAATTATCTGCTGGTACGAGATCTTGTGGCCAATGGCATGGATTGCATGCGCATCAACTGCTCTCATAACGACCCGGAGGTGTGGGAAAGGATGATTGTCAACCTCCGCCGCGCCAAGCGGGAACTGGGGAAGAAGTGTCACGTACTCATGGACCTGGCCGGACCCAAGCTGCGTACCGGGCCAGTGGAGTCAGGTGCAAGGGTGGTCAAGATCAGGCCGATTCGCGACCAGTTTGGGCGGGTGGCGGCGCCTGCAAGAATCTGGCTTACCAGGGGAAGAGAGACGGACCTTCCAGATGCGCCGGCAGATGCGGTGCTTCCCGTTCCCTCCCGGTGGCTGACTGGGATTCGGCAGGGGGACACGGTCACTTTCTCCGATGCCCGGGGAAAAAAGAGGGACATCAGAATCACATCAAGGGATTCGAAAGGATGCTGGGGGGAGTTGGAGGATACGACGTATATCGTGCCCGGCACCGAAGTGTTCCGCATCCGACCATCCGCCAAGGAAAAGGAGCCGAAAAAAGGCCGGGTTGGAGAAATTGCCGATCCTGATCCGCATATCCTTCTGAAAAATGGCGATTTTCTGATACTTACCCGCACCATGGTTGCCGGCCACTCCGCCCGATACGACGAGAAAGGGAGGATGCAGTCTCCGGCCAGCATCGGGTGCACACTCCCCGAGGTCTTCTCCAGTGTCAAAGCCGGTGAAAGAATCTGGTTCGATGACGGGAAGATTGGCGGGATCATCCGCGCGGTATCGGAAGATCAGATTCGCGTGGAGATTGTACAGGCGAGAAGCAAGGGGGAGAAGCTCCGGGGGGAAAAAGGTATTAACCTCCCCGACACCCGTCTTGCCGTTTCGGCATTGACCCCGAAGGACCGAAATGACCTTGAATTCATCGTCCGCAATGCCCACATGGTTGGGATGTCCTTCGCCCAGGAAGTCGCTGATGTGAGACAACTGCAGGAATTACTTTCCGAACTTGGGGCGCCGCTTTTGGGAATAGTCCTGAAGATCGAGACGCGGCGGGGCTTCGAGATGCTGCCGGACCTCATTCTCGCTGCAATGAGAAGCGAGGCCGCAGGGGTCATGATCGCACGCGGGGACCTTGCGGTTGAATGCGGCTACCAAAGGCTTGCTGAGGTTCAGGAGGAGATATTATGGCTTTGCGAAGCGGCCCATATGCCCGTCATCTGGGCAACCCAGGTTCTGGAATCGCTTGCCAAAAACGGGATACCGTCCAGGGCCGAGATCACCGACGCGGCCATGAGTGAACGGGCGGAGTGTGTGATGCTCAACAAGGGGCCTTTCATTCTGGAAGCCATGCGCGTGTTGGGCAACATCCTGGAACGGATGGAGGACCATCAGCACAAAAAGATCTCCAAACTTCGCCAGCTCAGATGGTGGCAGCGTGCCTATACCCGCCAGGCTGCCTCCGCTGAACCACAGTCGGGAGCTCTTTTCGCCGGGGTCATCTCTCCGATGCACGTATTTTTCAAATAAATGCCGGACAAACCTTCAAACCGGCTTCGAGCGGTGTTAATACCGAACCAAACAAGGTTAAGAAAGAGCATAGAATTGGAAAATCGAACCTGATGATCTCCTGAAAAACTCCGCCTGAGTGGGAGGCGGGAGGTGTGATACAGTTTTTTAACGACCTGTTAACGAAGAGCTAACATTCATCGTTTAATCTCCCGATACCAAATGCTTCAACCACCAAGTTGCGAGAAGGGGATTGGCCCGACCTTGCTGAAAGGGATCGGGGAACCCGGACGTAGGCGTTCTGCTGCGTGCGGGTTTTTTTGTTCCCTGCGCCGGTCATCCGCCTGCCCACATTCAGCCGAAGCAAAAGCCAAACCACGTGTGAACGTGGGACGGAAAGCCGCGGGTCTCAACAGAGACAGCCGAGCCGCCAGATGAACGTTAAGTTCACATTTGGCGGCTTTTAGCGTTTCGAAAGGAGGGTATGTAGTCGACGAGTAGAGAACCGGCAAGGATGGGACCTAAACAAAATCTCAAAAGGACGTTAGGAGGAGTACAGTGAAAAGAATACTGATTTCGGCACTCACGATCATCTGCCTTGCTGCGCCATGGGTTGGTACGGCCCGTGCCGCTATTGCTCTGGAAGAGACCTTTCTGGGCAGTTCTCAGGACAATCTGTATTTCGATGTGTATGAAGGCTGGTCTGCCTTTTTTAATTTCAACCTTGCCGCTGTGGGTGACCAGGCGGTTTTGCGTGACAGTTCAGGAGCAGTTAGGCAGGGGCCTTATAACCCCACCCAGGACGTAAGCAGTTTCGATCCGAGCATGCAGACGGTTTCCTCCGCCACTCTCAGATTCAACATTTCCAGCAGGGATATCTGGAAGGAGACGGCGGTCTTTCGAAGCGGAATCTACGACGGAAATGAACTTCTGCTCGAGGAAACTTTTCGTCTTGGCTCCCTTTTTTCCGGCCGCCAATATGCCGAGGTTGCCATAGACATACCCAACCAGTTGTCCTATCTGCAGGACGGGAAGTTCCTGACTCTCGTTATCGCTCCAGAAGATTGCTGGTGTTTTATAAACAACGATTTCCGTATAGATCAGGCCAGCCTGGAAGCAGTGGTGAACCAGGCAGCGGTCGTGCCCATTCCTGGAGCCCTTTTGTTTCTGGGTTCCGGGTTGCTCGGCTTGGCTGGCGCCCGGCGAACGATACGGAGCTGACTTTTCACGAAAAATTCTACTTAATGTCCGTCCGGAAATCCTCAGGCGCAACCACTCCGGCGGTAAGACAATAGCCAAATCCGCAAGGTTTCAAACTTTGTGAGTCTCACAATGTCCCCGATTTACTTCAAAGCCGCAGCATGAGGACTGTCGGGGACAAGTTTTACAGTCGTTTTCATCGGCGCCGAAACGCCGCTGATGGCGCTCCAGCATTTCACGATATTGATCACTGTCGGAGGGATGGCCGCGCGCAATCAAGCAGTCCAGAATCAGATTGGAGCCACCGCCGGTGAAAAAGACCTTGTGGACATAATCGGTTTTGCGGCCGTCTCCGTCAGGCTCTTGGTACTGTCCTGGAGGAACGACTTGCGGGGATAAACGCCCACCTCAAGGCGAACAAAAGAACGGAAGGCGACGGAATCTTCCAAGTAACTGGCCATGAAAACAACCACAAAAGTCCTCATTCTTTGTCTGCTCAGCGCGGCACTCAGCTTTTTCCCGGGCAATTCTCCAGCCGCACCAGCGGCCCGGATAATCGAAGGGCAATACCTGATCCTGCTCGATGCGCCGGTCAGCTACGGGCTGGCCAAGGAGCAGAAGGCCGGCATCTTCCAGGACCGCCAGAACCGGCTCCTGCAGGAATTGAAGCTGCCGGAATCTAAGGTTCTGCGCCGCTACAGCCACCTGCCGATGCTGGCCTTGCAACTTCCCGAAACCGCCGATCTCGACCGGGTAAGAAAAAATGCCAGGGTCCGGGCCATTTACCCCAACCGGGTGCTCTACCATCAATTGACGGAAAGCCTCCCCCTCATCCGGCAATCGCTGCCGGCCGAACTCGGCTACGGCGGGCAGGGAACAACCATCGCCATCATCGATACCGGTCTTGATTACACCAGACCGGAATTCGGCAGCTGCACAGCGCCCGGAACGCCGGCCGAATGCCGGGTGGCGGCAGCCCTGGACATAGCCACGAATGACGGTACCCTGGATGATATCGGGCACGGGACCCATGTCGGATCGATAGCGGCCGCCGTCGCCCCGAATGCGGACCTGGTAGCCCTGGACGTCTTCAGCGACGGGACTTCCAGTGACGCCCTGCTGATCAGCGCCATCAACTGGTCCATTGCTCACCAGGAAGACTACAATATCGTCGCCCTCAATCTCAGCCTGGGCGATGGCGTAAACCACACCTCGCCCTGCAGCAGCCAGGGCACCAATCCGTATATCACGCCCGTGGCCAATGCCAGGGCCGCGGGAATCGTGGTGGTGGCGGCGGCCGGCAACCAGGGCTACGACGACGGCCTCAACAGCCCGGCCTGCACGCCGGACATCGTTTCCGTCGGAGCCGTTTACGATGCCGCGGGGGGCGGCATCGCCTACAGCGCTTGTACCGACAGCAGCAGGGCGGCCGACCAGATCGCCTGCTTCTCCAACAGTGCGGATTTCCTCACCATGCTCGCCCCCGGCGCTTTGATCACAGCCGCCGGCAGCACAAAAGCAGGAACCTCCCAGGCAGCGCCCCATGTGGCCGGAGCCGCCGCCGTCCTCCGATCGGCCTATCCGCTCGAAAGCGTCAGCGCCATCATCGACCGGCTGACCACGGCGGACACCATGATCACCGATCCCCGCAACGGCGTATCCTTACCCCGCCTCGACGAACAGCTCGCCCTGGGTGTCGAACCCGAAGCCGTCCCGGCCGGAGGCCTGCTGGCCATTTCGTTTACGGCAATCGGGATGATTCTTCTCGCGAAAAATACTTCCCATCAAAAACCAAATCCTGATTAACAGGGATAGACAGGATGGTCAGAGGATAAATACTTCTAGCAGTTACCAGCCACCAGCAACTGATAAAAAATAATCTTTTCCTAACATTGATATGGCATGATGCCCTTCCTGTTATTTCCCGATTCCATTCGACAAGGAGGCTATCATGCAACGACTGCTGCTGTCCCTGCTGACCGGTTGTATTCTGTCTGCCTTTCCGGCCTTATCCCACGCTTACCTGGTTCCCCTCAGCACATCGAGCCTGTACGGCACCCTTCCCGAAGAAATGGCCTTTGCCAGGGCGGAAGTTTCCTCTGCCGTCAACGGCGTGGTCACTGTCACGGTTTCGTCCAATCCACTGTTTCAGGGGTGGGGTGCGGTGTTCGATGAGATCTACCTCAACCTCAACCCCGCCGGGGATTTTGAAAACCTCCGGATTGAAATCGATCCTTCCATGGGCGGCGACTGGCAGCTGATCGAAAACGCCCAGACCGGAGTTTTCGGCAGCTTCAGCCATCTGCTGAGCGGCACCGGGCTGGGAAACCGGATCGGCCAGGAACTGATCTGCCGCCTCATGGATACCAACCTGCAGGTTGACGATCTGCTCTGGAACAACGAGAACGGCTGGAGTCTCGCCGTCGGTGTGCAGAACCCGCAGATCCGGACCAGCGACCTGCTGGCCGCTTCTGTTCCAGTAGCAACGCCGCTCCCGTCGGCATTGCTGATGTTGGCGTCGGGGATTGGAGGAATAGGGGTATTCCGCCGGAGATCGGAAAGGAAATAACAGAGGAAATATCTGACTCGTCATGCCCGAGTGACTCAATCGGGCATCCGAATGACTTTTCGGTGATCAGTAAGAATAAATTCGAAAGCCTTTTATTGAACGCAGATAACTGCGGATAAAAGCGGATATAACCCTTATCGGTTTGGTCTTATCTGCGTAAATCCGTCTTTATCTGTGTTCGATGGTAAAAGACTTCAGGGTTTCATCCCAGGTTCTGGTTTGACTGATTCATCAGGGGCGGGTGCTGGGCGGAAGCGCCTTTGCCGACCAGATACTCTTCGATGACGTATCTTTCCGCTTCTTCATCTTCGAGACCGGCAAAAACCAGCTGTCCGACCTCCATCTCCATCTGTCGTTGGAAATCCAGCAGGTGATCTTCGAGGCACTGCCGATTGTTCAGATCCGACAGCAGTTGGGGCTGAAAAGCTTTAAGGTACTGAAGGCGCAAAAGGCCGTAGCGATTGATTTGTTCCATGATGTCACTTCCGGATTAAGCCCGGGTCTGTCCAGGCCGAATAGTCTCGATCAGATCGAGCTTGATTATTTCTACCAGAATAATCCGGAAATGTAAGAGCCGTGTTTCTTCCAGGTGAGAATATTGCTCGGTGGTTCAGAGCCGGAAAGCCGTAAGTCGTAATGCGTGATGCGTAATGGGTAAAGGTTTGAGGCACATCACCTGACACCTGACACCTGACACCTGACACCTGACACCTGACTCCTCACTCCTCACTCCTCACTCCTCACCGATTTATCAGCTTTCTTCCGCAACCTCAACCTCCAGCAAACCGCCAACCCCGATCCCAGCAGCCAGACAGCGCCCGGAACGGGGGTCGGATTGGCCGTGTTCGGATTCTCTTCACCCCACCCTGCATCCGCCCAACCGTATCCAGGCGGTTTCGGCTGATCATCGCCACCTGGGCCGGGATTCTGGCCGATGTCGTCTCCCGAACCGTCATTCCCGCCAGGGTTGGGAATGATAATTATTGGTGGAAACTGTCCACCTTCCCCGTCCGTATCCGAACCCCGCCCCCCGGTATCGGGCCAGATGATCACGGGGTTAAGATCAGGCCAATCCCCGTGCCGAACATTCTCCGGCCAGGTCGAAGGCACATTCAGCGCGAGTTCCTGACCACGCCCTTCTCTCTCTTCGAGCCCGCTGACCATCCGCCGGGATCGATGATTCTCTCCGGCAGTTTTGCCGCCGACAGAGGGAGCAGGATAAAGCCGGGCACGGCTTCCGTCGGGACGCGGAGCGGGATGATATCCCTGCAGGGCATCGTAAACCTTCCATTCGCGGCGGTCCCTCTGCACGCCCTTGTCCAGGCCTTTCCCGCCGGCACCGGCTTTTCCGGAAAGGGGAAAAGAGGGCAGAACAAAACCGACGGCAAGACCCGCCGCGGCAAAAACGCCCGCCAGGGCCAGTACCAGTACAGCCCGGTTATGTTTCATCGAAAACGCCATAGCCACCCCTTCAGCAGGAAAGGCCCGAACCGTGGAACGGTTCAGGCCGAACGGGATTTCAGGTGGGAGAGGGCCTCCGAAGAGGCCCTCTCATCAGCAAACTGCAGATTCAGGCAAAGCCAAACCCTGATCAGGGAGTTTGGGGATCAGCAGCACCCTGGTATTTGGGGTATTTGAAGTCGCTGGACTTCATCCAGGTCATTTCGTCCTGGGCCGCCCAGAACTTGGCCTTGGTGGAAGGGATGTTGGCCGGTACCGAGGCGAAGTCGACCAGATCGGTAATTACATTGTGGATCGCGGTGGGTTCCCCGGGAGCTTCGTACATCCACTGAGCGCTCCACCAGTCATAGAGACCGTTGCGGATGTTCGCGCGGGTCGGGGTGAAACCGTTGTATTTGGGCTGGTAGACATTGGGATAGGAGGAGCTGCCTTCCAGCTGGTCGGCGTCGGCATAGCCGATGGCGTAGGTGGTGCTGTAGTTGCCGTTGATGCACGCCATCATGTCTGAAGAACCGTCATTGAACCAGGCGATCGGATCGGCAGCGCTTTCAGCGGAGATCAGAGATGCCCCCCATTTACTGTTCATAACAGCAAGGTCAAGAGTCGCATGGGTGCCGGATCCAGCATGACGCAGGCAGACGGTGATCGGCTCGGCGGGGAAGCCGGCACCGAAATCGGACCAGTACCAGGCGTTGCCGGAGAAGATCTGCACCAGCATCTCCCGGGAGATATTGTCCAGTTCCTTGGCGGTGCAGGTGGAACCGGGGCAATCCACGGCCGAGGCGCACATTTCGCCGGCGTTGGTGCCGCCGTCGCAGGTGTTCATGGTGACGTCTTTGCTGAGGAAAGGCGCAAAGGGAACGATCACAGGGTTGTAAGTGATCAAGCCGCTGCCGTCGACGGGGTAAGTAACAAAGTTGCGATCGGCCATGGCAGTGCTGCCGGTGTTGGGACCTCTGAGCTTACCCGAGCTGATCTGAATGAAAGCTTCTGCGGCAACATCCGAAGCGCCAAGGGTGATGTCGCGACAGTCCAGAGCAAGAGTGCCATTGGGGTTGAATTCAGGCTGATCAACATTGTAGGTCGCCACCTGACGCTCGTTGGGGGCGGTGCAGCCGGTGTTGGCCTCGCTGGGATGGACCTGGCTGTTTGCGGCCATAATGCCGTCATAGGACGCTTTGGAGGTGTAGCTGATAACGACGGTGTCATCGCCATAAGAGCTGCAGTTGGTGCCGACGGCAATGCCGTGCTTGCTGTCATACTGTGTCGGCGTCTTGGCGATGGTGCAACCCTTGCTGGTCAGGAAATTGTCGGCGGCGTCGTTCCAGAACAGGTATTGCGCGGAAGCTCCATAAAGGTTTATTTCACGGGTGGCTGCGCCGGCGGTACCGATGGCACCGGCCACCATAAGAGCAGCGGCTGAGGTAGCTACGAGTTTCTTTAGCATGGCTTTCTCCTTGTATTGAAAGGTGAATGGGTCATTAAGCCGTTTTGCGGCGAACACCGACCAGACCGAGCAGGCCCGAACCGAACAGCAGCAGGGAGGCAGGCACCGGTACAGCGGAGGGGTTGACGGTCGTTACCATGACGCCGTTGACCAGTGCGGTGCGCAGGGTGGCTACGGCAACACCTGCGGCTGCGGCATTGGGGGTGGCAAAGGAATAGAGAGTCTGGTCGACATAGCCGGCGGTGGCCAGGTCGGCCAAGTTGGCGATGGCATTACCCCTGGTATAGAAATCGGCCAGAAGACCATCGGTACCAAACCTGTAGGCAAAAGACAACACACTACCTTGGGAAGCTGTTGCGGAGTCGGTGCCCAGGGTAGAGTAGTAGCTCACCACGGTATTCAGATTGGTATTCAGCGAACTGCCATTACGGCTGCCAGTCATCGGCACCACATCGGTCTCACCACTGAAATAGTGAGTAGTATTGGCACCACCCCCATACACCAGGTAGGCAACGTTGAGATTGGAATAGTCTGCACCTGCAAAACTGCTGAGGCTGACGGAGCTGCCGACGGTGTTGTTGTTGGTACCCAGCAGATCGGCTACAGAACCAAGTGAGGTGGCCATTTCAACGTCACCGTTGTCCTGATAGATGACGCGAATCAACTGGCCGGAGGCAAAATCGGCCAGCGCACTGCCCGCCGTGAAGACCAGAGCCATGGCGGCAATGGCGATAAGGGAAAGAAACTTTTTCATTGTTTTATCTCCTGATAAATAAACTGTCCTCGAATCGTGTCCGATTGTTCCCCAGACAACCCGGCCGTCCGCTCCTGCCAGGCAGTGAGCGCACCCGAAGGCTTTCCGTCCCCACCTCGCGATGGGTTTGGCTTTTTACTGAGGACGGCCGACCACCGTGGCCGGCCGGTCATAAAATGACCAGTTCATTGGGGCCGCTCGCGGCCAAATAACCCGCCCATCACCTCCTCTCTGCGTGGCTTTCGGCTGCGGGCTTTCTGCGGTCCGTCTATTGCCCCTCTGGGCAGGACCCGCCTGGGGCTGAGTCCGAATTCAGGCCGCAAAAAAGCCCGGAAAGAAGCCGAGTAGATTGCGCCACTCGTTTTCTCGCCGGGCCTGGAAAGATCCCGCCTGGGCGGGTTTTCTCGGTAACCGATCCGTATTAGTCTGTGTTGGTAAATCCGGTTTTCCGGACCGGGAAAGGAGAACTATTTCCCCGATTTTCCCAGCCGTTTTTTAACCAGATTTTCCCTTTCCTTTTCGATGTAGCTGGTACTGAAACCGCCCTGGCTGACATTGAAGGTCAGCCTGATTTCGCCGGTGAACCGGCGTTGAGCCGCATCGACCAGACGCTCTTCGATTTCGATAAGAAGGCTTTTCAGGTCCATGGATATATCGGCAACGCCGCCCTCTAACGAAACCTGTTCCGCCGTATTCTTTTTACGCTTCATAATGTACTCGGCCATTGTTTCATCTTTGTTTGGAAAAGATGTTAATTTTGTTTACCGGTATTTTTTCCTGAGTGGCTTCTTTTGCCCCTTGTCCTCACAGTTGAGAACCAGGCCCAGGATCTTCTCCCGGGGCAGCAGTTCGACGGCCTTGCGGATATCGGCCTGCGCGGTGCTTCCGGCCCGGACGGTGAGCAGAATGTGATCCACCAGGGGAGCGAAGGCCAGAGCGTCGGCGCCGTCCAGCACCGCGGGCACATCGAAAAAGACATAGCGATCGGGATAGCGGTTCTTCATTTCGGCCACCAGGTCCTGCATCAGGGGCGAGCCGAGCAGTTCGGTGCTCTCCTCCATGGTGCGCCCGCCGGAGATGACGGTGAGCTTTTCGATGCCGGGCCAGATCATCAGCTCGGACACCGGGCAGTCGTAGAGCAGGTAGTCGACCAGCCCCTTGTCGCTGCGGATGCCGAGCACTTCCCGCACCTGCTGTTTGCGCAGGTCGCAGTCGACCAGCAGGGCGGTTTTCTTGAAGTCGCGGGCGAAGGTCAGGGCCAGGTTGACGGCGGTCAGGGTCTTCCCCTCGCCGGCCACCGGACTGGTGATCATGATGGTGTTGCCGCCGCTCTTCTGGGTCAACTGCAGGATCTGGGTGCGCAGCACCCGGTAGTAGTCGACCTCCGGCAACTCGCTGCGCAGCGCCACGCAGCGATTCTCCATGACCAGTTCCTCGTCAAGGGTCATCTGCCGGGAGCGGTTGTAATTGGGGGACATCCACCCCGATTTCTTCGACCGTTCATCCTGCTGCACACCCTCTCCAACAGAAAAAGCAAACGGTCCTGCATCCTGATCCGTCAGGCTTTCAGCAGTTCCCGGCATTTCCGACATTGTTTTCTCCTTGTGAAACCAGTAGCTGGTTGCTGGTTGCTGGACAACCCAACAAATCAAAAAATTGCAGTTGCTATATTGGCTATATGAGCCCTGCCTTTGAACCGCTTTTCAACCAGCCACCAGCAACTAGCAACTAGCAACTGCCGTTAAACATCCATCCTCCGGCTGAGCTTGGCCCAGAAGATATCGAGGTCCATGATGAAGAAGTGGAAGATCATCACGCCGCCGACCAGCAGCACCAGTACACCGAGCTGCATCATGCGGCGGCGGCGCTGCATGCGGGCCTGCTGCGAGGCGGTGACGATTTCGGGGATGCCTGCCAGCACCGGCAGGCGCAGCTTGCGGGACAGTTCCTCGGTGGAGCGGACCGAATTGTCGCCGTATTCAAGCAGGGCCACCAGGCCGGCCCCGGCGCCGACCCCGAGGATCAGGCCGATCAGGGCGATGGCAGGGCGGTTGGGGCTCACCGGCTTTTCCGGCAGGCTGGCGGCTTCGATCAGGGTGAAGCGCTCGCCCATCTGATCCCGCTCAAGCCCTTGAGCCAGGCGGGCCTCCATGAACTTGTTGGATAGCTCGTCGAACTTGGCCTGGATGTTGTTCCGCTCGGCGACCAGCACCTTGTAGACTTCCTCCACCTTGGGGGCTCCCTCGATCCGCCCACGGTATTCCTCCCGTTTTTTGTAGAAACCGTCAACCTGGGACTTGACCGATTCGATCTCCGACTGGGTACTGGCCAATTGGGCGGACAAGGTGATGTAGGCCTGGTTGTCCGGCTTGTCGCCGGTTTCTCCGCCGGTGATTTTCAGTCGGCCTTCGATCTCGGCAATTTCGGCGCGCAGTTTCGCCACGTCGGGATAGGCTTCGCTCACCCGGCTCAGCAGGTTGGTGAGCTGCAGCCGCAGTTCGGCCAGCCGCTGGCGGTCCTGGTCGCGGGCATCGGCCGGTATGCTGGCCAACTGGGTCTGCAGGTAGCTCTCCCGCTCCCGCAGCATCCCCAGCTGGCTCTGCAGCTGATCGATGTCCCGTTCCGTGCGGTCGAGGGACTGGAGATTGAAATTGACAAGTTCCGGGAGATTGTCGAGATGCTTCTGCTTGAAAGCGGCGATCTTCTTGTCGCTCTCCTCGAGCTGGGTCTTCAGGTCCTGCATTTCGTCTTCGAGGAACTTGGAGGCGCCCTGGGTCTGCTGCTGGCGGACCTTGAGGTTCTCCTCGAGATAGAGGGAGGTCAGGACGTTGGCGATCTGCTGGGCGGTGCCGGGACTGCCCGACCGATAGGACAGCCGGAAGGCAATGGTCGCCGCGGTGGCCCGCCCCGAGCGCGGATCGATTACGTCGGAGCTGATGGTCTCGAAGCGGATATCCTTGCGCATCCGGTCCACCGTCTCCTCGCTGGTCCACTTCTGTCGCTTGTCGGCATAGAGGCCGTAGCGGTTGATGATCTCGAGCAGTCGGGTGGCGCTCATGATCCGCTGGGTGATGGTTTGCAGGCGCTGCTCGGCGAAGCCGGTCACCGTGGTCAGCACGTAGTCCCGGGGGATCTCCTGCTCCTCGATGAGGATGGTGGAGTTCGACTGGAACACCGGCGGCAGCAGAAAGGCGACCAGCAGGGCCAGGACGGTCAGAGACCCGGCGGGGATGATGAAAGTCCAGATGCGGCGCTTGGCGATACGCCAGATATCCTGGAGCGAGATGTTCTCCTGTTGCATTCTAATCCCTCTCTTTAAAACCCCTGCAAGTGTGAGGAGCGAGGAGTAAGGTGTAAGGGGTAACTGCAAAAACCGAAATATTGTCTTTCAAAAGTTACTGTTCCGCAAAATGTCATTCCCGAGGCGATTTTGATCGGGAATCCAGCCGTTAATCCTTGAAATCATGGATGCCCGATGGTGCCACTCGAGCATGACGGAATAAATTTGCGAATTCATCAGAATTCCACCGGAAAGCGATACGTCAATCTGAGGAAAACCAGATTTCGGGTCTGTTCGGTATCCTCTTCCCGGTCATCGAGCCGGGTGTAATCGTAGCTCAGTTCTGCAGATAGATCCGGGGTCCACTGGTACTTCAGTCCGGGGGACAGCCGCAGGGTCTGCTCGTCGATCCCCTCGCCGCCGAACTCCCCCTCGTCGGCCTCGTTGATATAGTAGCCGCCGCTGAAGGTCATGGAGAACTGTTCGCTGAGCCGATGGCTGCCGTTGAGCACCAGAGAGGTGACCTCCGTGGATCCGGTCCGGCCCGAAGCCAGGCGAACCTCCCGCTGCAGGGCGAGACCGGCCTGGCTGAACTCCCCCTTCCAGTTGACGGAGGCGGAGGCGACCCAGCCCAGATCATCGGATTCCTCGTCCCTTTTTTCAAACACTCCGACAAAAACACCCGGGACCACCTCGGTGAAACCAACCAGCACAGACTCCTCGAAGCGGGAGCGGGTATAACGTCCGCCCGCCATCACTTGCCAGGTCAGGCGTTCAGAGCCGGAATAGGACAGGCCCGTCGACAGCACGAGGTTGTCGATGCGCGAGCCGGTGAATTCACTGTGGCTGTACCCGAGGCTCAACCGGTTCTGCATCCGCTCGGTCAGTGCGTAGGACCAGCCGATGCTTGCGGTATGGCTGTCGCTGTCGGCCTCCTCGTCCTCCTCGTACTCGGTCCGGATGAAACCCCAGCCCAAGTCGAGCCGCGAACGTTCGGTGAGGGCGTATTCCACTCCCAGACCGGCCTGCTCCCGATCTCTGCGGGTTTGGGCCGTCGTCAGGCCGATCTCTTCCAGGTCGCGGTCGGTACGGAAATCCCGCAGATAGCCGCCTGCCAGGTTGAGGGCCAACCGCGGCCCGAACCGCCACTGGAGGGTTCCCCGGTACTGCTGATCGATGGAATCGAGCTGCTCCTGATCGAGGTACTTCCTCAGGCCCAGACGGGCCGTGGCATCCAGCTGCAGCCGTTCGGTTTTGCGCACAAGGTCCAGTCCGGGATAGACCGTGGTGATCCAGTGGCGCTCCTCGTCCGAATCCTCGAAAAACAGGTTGTCGTTGTACTCCTGCCGCAAGGTCAGCGAGGGCACCAGTTTGAGCTGGGCGGCCATTGCGGGAACGGCCGCGACGAGGAGGATCGTCATCACCAGGAGCGCCCGACGGCAGCAGCGCCCGATTTTAGAGATAAGCCTGCAACTGCTCATGATCGACCGCCGGTCAGGGAACGACGATGACGTCGCCGCGCTGCAGGCGGATGTTCTGATCGAGATTGTCGCCCCGCATCACCTTCTTGTAATCGAAGTCGAAGGTCCGGGTTTTTCCGTTGCCGAGCTCGCGCATGATGCGGATGTCGTCCTTGTCGGCGAAGGGATTGAGACCGCCGGCCATGGCGAGAGCCTGCAGGACATTGATGTTGCTGGTGATCAGGAAACGGCCGGGGCTGTTGACCTTGCCGATGATATAGATCTGCATGCTGTTGGCCTGCTTGACGTCAAGAGAGATCACCGGGTCGGGGACATAGGGCGAGAGCCGGCTCTCCAGATCCGTCTTCAGTTCGTGGAGACGCTGTCCCGCGGCCTTCACCTCCCCTACCAGAGGGAGAGAGATCATCCCGTCCGGGGAGATCACCACGGTCCGGCTCAGGGCTTCGTCCTTCCACACCGACACGTCCACCACATCCCCCGGCCCGAGCAGGTAGTCGCCGGGTGCGGCATTTTCGGCCGAAGGCGAGGGCGCCGGCACGAAGGCTTCGGATGCAGAAGGGGCAGACGGCTGAAAAACCGTTTCCTTCAGGACCGCAGGCTTGACGATCGCCTGCTCCAGAGCGGCACGCTCGGCCCCGGCCCGCTCAAGGATCAGCGACTCTTCCCGCTCCCGGGCGGCCTGAACCCGCAGCCTGTCCAGATCAGCCTGTTCCCGTGCAGCCGCCTCACCCGCCATCCGGTCGGCTTCGGCCTTTTTGGCCGCCGCGGCTTCGGCTCGTTCACGGGCGGCCATTTCCCGCAGACGCTCCAGCTCCGCCTGTTCACGGGCGGCCTGCTCCCGGGCCCGCCTTTCGGCTTCGGCCTTTTGCGCCTCCAGAGCTTCGGCCCGTTCGCGGGCGGCCGCGGCGCGCAGCCGCTCCAGCTCCTGCCGTTCCCTGACCTGCTGCTCCAGGGCATGAGCGGCCCGTTCGGCCTCTTCCTGTTTGGCCTTCAGGGCTTCGGCCTGCTCCCGGGCCGCCATGGCGCGCAATTTCTCCAGGTCCGCCTGTTCCGCTTCCGCTTCGTTCCGAACGGTTGCGGCGGCATAGGTGGTCGGTTCCTCACGGACGGCGGGCGCCGGTTGCGAAGGCGCAGTCTCCGCCCCCGCGCCCATGGCGGCCCGTCGCGCCTCCTCGAGACGGCGCACGGCCTCCTGGGTCTGCTGCCGGGCGGCCTCGGACTTCTGCCGGGCCTCCTTCAGCTTGGGGGAGTCCTGCTCTTTTCCGGCCTGCTCCAGAGCCAGCCGCTCCGCTTCGGCCTGCTGCGCCGCACGCCGCGCCTTTTCCAGGCGGCGCATGGCATCGAGAGCTTCCCGCTTGGTCGCGGCAGCCCTCTCCTCGACAGACTGAACCTCTTTCTTCCGGGATTTGCCCTGATCGGGAACAGGAGCATAGTTGCCGTCATGGGGATCGTTCCACAAAGACCAGGCCCCGACCGGCACCGGCACCATCCAAACCCCCGTCAACACCGCCGCTAGCAGGATGAGACCAAGGAAAATTCGCATAACAAACTCCTGAATTCAGTTGCTAGTCGCTAGTTGCTGGTTGCTAGTAGTTGCCAGCCCCTGACCCCTAGCCGCTAACCGCCGCCTTTAACGCCTTCTCCGCCTCTTCCCGGCCAATGAAGGGTTCGTTGCCAGCCAGGGATTTTTCCAGATATTTCTTCGCTTCCTCCTTGTTGCCCATATCGAGGGCAATCATCCCCAGGTGGAAGTTGATGACCGGATTTTCGGGGGAAGCGGCCAGCGCCTGCCGCAACCACTGCTGGGCTTCTGCATGATTGCCGCGCCGGTAGTGGACCCAGCCCAGGGTATCCAGGACGGAAGGATCTTCGGGAGCGAAACTGCGGGCCTGCAGCACCAGCTTGAGCGCTTTGTCCAGCTCCTCCTGGCCGGTCGGGCCCTCGGCCAGCAGAAAGGCCAGGTCATTGGCCCCCCGCCAGAAATCCGGCTGGACCTCGAGAGCCTTTTCGAGCAGGGATATGGCACCGGAACGATCTCCCCGCCGCTGTTTCAGATAGCTGAGCGCCTGGTAGGCTCCGACGTTGCGGGGCGTTTTTTCAAGAGCCCGCTGCAGAACGGCTTCGGCCTGTTCCATCTCCCCTTCACGCAGAAAAGATTCGGCGAGATGTTTGTAGGGGGCCGGCCAATCGGGCTGCAGGGCGATCGCCTTCTCAAATTCCTCCCGAGCCTCAGCGGGGCGCCTCTGCACGAGAAGCAGTTCCCCCTGCAGATTGTGATCAAAGGGGTTTGCCCCCCGGCGGTCGAGCCGTTTTGCAACGAAATCAACGGCTTCCTGCACCCGGCCCTGGCTGAGACTGAGCTGCATGTAGGCGGCCGCCAGCAGATCGTTGTCAGGCAGTTTCCGCACTCCTTTTTCCAGTTCGGCCAGGGCTTTGCCCGGCTCCTTCCGGCTCTGGTGCCAGGCACTCAGGCGGAGATAGCCCACGGGCAGTTCGGGCGCGTTTTCGATCAGCCGCGCATAAATCTCCCCCGCTTCAGCCGAACGCCCTTCGAAAGCGTAAAGATCGGCGGCCTGGGTGAGCACTTCCAGGTCTTCGGGATGTTTTTTCAGCCAGTCCTGGAGAAGGGTGCGGGCGGCGGCCAGCTGCCCCTGCCTCATCTGCAAGCGACTCAGAGCCATCAGCAGCGGCCGGGATTCCGGGAAAAGGTCGAGGCCCTGCTGCAGGATGTCGGCGGCCAGATTGAGTTCCCGGTTCATGAGATGGGCATCCGCGAGACGGATCCGTGCCTCGGCAAAATCGGGACGCTCTCCGACCACAGTGCGGAAAGAGGTTACAGCCTCGGCCGCATCCCCTTTCATCAGCTGCAGGCTGCCGAGAATATAGAGAGCGTCCACATTTTTGGCGCTGCTCTTGAGAACTTTGGAGGCAGTCTGCTCGGCCTGATCGAAATTTCCCTGCTGAAAATGAAGCCCCGCCAGGGCGGTCATCAGCTCGAGGGCTTCGGGGCTTTCGTCGTCCTTGATCCCCGAAAGCCCTTCCTGCAGCAGGGTTCTGGATTTCTCGACGTCCCCTTCGGACTTGAGGATCAGTTCTGCCAACGCCAGCCGCACCTTGCTCAAACGGGGGTGCCCGCGGAGGCCGTCCTCCAGCAGCGTGCGGGCCTTATTGACATCGCCGCCAGCCAGGTGGAGCTCGGCGACCTGGAGCCAGGCCTGGTCCTTTTCGCCAGCCGAATCCAGGTAGTCCCGCAGCACCTCATCGGCCTCCTTCACCTGCCCGGCCTGGACATGAAGACGGGCCAGCAGGAGAGCCAGTTCGGGCTTCTCCGGATGATCCTTGCTGGCCTGGCGCAGCAGTTCGGCGGCCTTCTGAAAACTTCCGCGCAGCTGATAGTACTCGGCCAGCTTAAGCTGGAGCGGCAGGTTGGCGGGGTTGACTTCCAGTCCCTTTTCGATCAGCGCCTGGGCCTCGTCCACCCTGCCCTGCTCGCGAGAGACAACGGCCAGCAGCAGGAAGAGATCCGGCTGCTTCTCCCCTTCCTCCAGCATTTTTTTCAGGAACGGATCAACCTGCTCCCAGTTTTTCTGGGCAACCCAGACCGCTGCTTTCAGAAGCTTCGCCTCCGGATGCTGCGGTACGGCCTTCAGGACCGCCTCGGCCTCGTCCATGGCTTTTTCCGGCAGCTGGGCGCCGAGGTAGATCTTGCCGATCTGCAGGTGAGCGCCGGAGTGTTGAGGATCGAGTTCGACCGTCTTCTGGAACCGGCCAAGAGCTCCCTTGAAATTCCCCTGCGCCAGCTCAGTCATACCGAGCATGTGGTGGGCGTCGACGTATTTGGGGTCGATCTGCAGCGCGTTCTTGAATTCCAGACCGGCTTTGACATACTCCCCTTCATCGTACAGGGATTGCCCTTTGGAGAAGAACCGGGCTTTTTTCTCTTCAGGACCGCTGCAGCCGACAATGATCGATCCGATGATCATGCACAGGGCAGCCAGAAAAATGAGTTTCATGTTGTCCGCCTTTCAAAGGGAAGTCGATCATTCCATAAAACCGGAGAGCAGATACTGTGGACTCATTGTAAAAATCTTGTTAGGCCTGATTTAGAATACCGTTTGCAGCAATCCACCGGCCCCGGCCAGCAGAAAAAGAGCTGAAACAAGCTGCAGTTTCCTGAAACGGTGGCGCAATTCCACCAGCAGCACCTCGAAGCTGAAAAACAGCACCAGGATTTCCGCCGCGACGATCAGCAGCCGCATCCTTTCCTGGATCGTACCCGCAAAGAGAGGGGCCGCAAGAACGATGAGAAGAATCAGCAGGTCGAGGGGCGTGCTGCGATAGCCGGAGCGCCGGGTCAGCTTGATGACCATGGTCGCCACCAGACCGAGGACCAGGAACCCACCGTCGGCCAGGTGCAGCAGAAAAACGGGCACGGGCAAATCCTTGCCGTTAAACTGTCCGAAATAGACCAGAAAGGGCACGACCAGGAAAAAGGCACCCCGCAGCATCCAACCCCGCCAGTCCTCGGGCATGGCCAGGCCGGCCAGGAGCATTCCTCCGGTTCCTGCAAGAAACCAGGGGAACCAGGAGGGAGTGCCGACAGGCAGCAGCAAAACAAGACGCAGCCCGATCAGGGCCAGGAGTAACTTCAGGCCCGTGAATGCCCAGCGGATCGGCAGATCGGAACCGCGGATGCCCGCCCAGGTTGACAGCAGGGGCTTTGCCAGGCGGTGAAGGGGAGAATCACTTTTCGCTTCGTGAACCGGGCTTTTCAGCAGCAGCATCGCCATGCCGGAAAATCCGGCGCATCCGGCCAGTAAACCTCCCTCGGGCCCAAAACGGAACAGGCAGGCTCCGACTGTCAGTAAAGCGTGCAGAACATAGATAAGGGCCACCGCTTCCGAATGGTAGAGTCCCCGGGCGAGAAGTTTATGGTGAAAATGATTGCGGTCGGCGCTGAAGGGCGGCAGCCCCCGTCTGACCCGCTCGACCATGACCCGCAAAGTATCGAAGACCGGAAAGGCGAGCAGCATCAGCGGGAAGAAGGGACTGTAGGGGGCCTGCTGGCTCATTTCCAGGGACAGGACGATGGCCAGAAACCCGAGCAGCTGACTGCCCGCGTCCCCCATGAAGATCGAGGCCGGATGGGTATTGAAGCGCAGGAAGCCGAAAATCGCCCCGCACACGCTGGCCGCCACCAGGGCCACCTCCCATCTTCCCGATTCGAAACCGAGCCAGGTCAGGGCCGCGAAGGTCAACAGTGAGATCCCTCCCGCCAGCCCGTCAAGCCCGTCCGCCAGGTTGATGGCATTGGTGACGCCGACGATTGCCGTCAGGGTCAGCGGGATCGATAAGAAGGGAGGCAGCAGGAATCCTTCGGGAAGCAACCCATCAAGGGAGCGAATCTGAACCCCGCCCCAGAAAATCACGATCAGGGCGGCCAACACCTGGACACCGAACTTGGTGGCTGAATTCAGCTCCCGCAGATCGTCCAGAAAACCGAAGGCCGCGATCAGGCCGGAGGCTGTCACCAACGGCAGGAGCAGGGAGGTATTCGGCATCCAGAGCAGAACCGGAATCATGACCCCGAAAGCCATGGCCACCCCGCCGATCCGGGGGATCGGCCGCTTGTGCACCTTGCGCTCATTGGGCAAGTCCACCGCACCCCAGCGGATCGCAAAGGTCCGCAATAGCGGCACCAACGCCAGGGTGATGAACAGCGACATCAGCAGTGCGGCGAAATAGGACATTATAAAACCAGGGGCTAGTGGCTGGTGGCTGGTGGCTGGTGACTGGCGAAAATTAAAAGCAAACGAATAAAGGACTTCGACCTTTTATCTTGAACCTGATACCTGAAACCTGGCTCCTGAAACCTGAATCTTTACCCTTCTTTTCCCGGCAGATACTGATCGAGCAGTTGCACGACCGTCCGGGTCATCTCCTGCAGGCGGCGGTCGGCCAGTTCAACCGTTTCCTCTTTGCTGACCGGGGTTATCAGGCGCACCAGGGAGCCGTCGGTGCGCTGGTAGATCAGGGCATCCCAGAAGTTGAACAGCTTCATTTCCGCCATGCCGGTGAGAATCCGGCCGCGCTGGGGAAACCAGTAATAGGTCAGCTGCCTGTAATCCCCCTTCTCGATGATGGCCCGCTTGATCCGAATCTGCCGGCCCTCCTCAGGGTTGATGGTCACGGTGGTCAGACCGGCGTCGTTGAAGACCCATCCGTCTCCCGGGAGGCAGGAGGAGGGAGAATGGATCGACTCCCCCTTGCGCTGGGTTTCGTAGTAGGCGATGTAGAGATTAATGACCGAACCGCGCGGGTCCCGGTAGTCGATCAGCAGGTAGTCGGAAAAATCGAGGGCATCGATATACTTCTGCTCAAGGGATTGAGGAATGCCCTGCCACTCTCCGATCCTGAGCGGGAATCCGGCCAGGGGCTGCTTGACCGGGGTCTTCTCCCGGAAATCGATCCCCTGGGCGGCGGCGACCGTGACCAGCATGAGCAGCAAACCGATCACCGCGGCGGGCAGCGGCAGAGCGCGTCCCGGGACTTCCCCCACAGCTGTCGCCGCTTCCCGGGCTGGGTTTGGGCCCAGCCGATCGGGAAATATTCGCTTGAGCAGCATCATCTCGGGGACAAGTACGCCGAGCACGAACATGAAGGTGAACCAGCCGGCGAAATCATGGAAAAAACCTTCGGCAACGGCCGGCCCCCAGAACTGGAACAGGAAACCGGTGGCGGCAATGCGCAGACCGTTGGTCAGAACCACCAGGGGGACGGTGGACAGCACAAGCACGGCTTTCTTCCACCAGGCGCCGCGAAACATGTAGGCCAGGATCAGGCCGAGAATGATGATCGGGAACAGGTAGCGCAGGCCGCTGCAGGCATCGACCACCTGCAGCCGGGTGAAGCCGAGGTCGATGACGTTCCCCTCCCGGTAGGCGGTCATCCCCATCAGCTGCATCATGATCACGCCCATCTTCGAGGAGATCAGCTTGAGCTGCAGGGACAGGTTGGAGGCGACCAGATTGGGCGGCGGGAACATCGCCAGGCTCAACAGCAGGGGAAACCGGATGGTTTTCAGCTTCGCTCCGCCCAGATGCAGCCAGAGCAGCCCGACCGCCACCAGCCAGAGGGAAAGAAACAGCGTGAAGTATTCCCCGCCCAGTTCCCCGAGCCAGAACAGCCCAAGCCCCGGGAACACCACCAGAAGCCCCCACCAGGAAACCGTTGCCGGCACCCGGTTAAACTCGTCCCGCCTGTCCCAGATCAGGTAGGCGACAACCAGGGGAACCAGGTAACAGTAGTTGAAATCGGGGCTGTCCCATTGAGAAAGCAGATATGGGAAGGTGTGCCGGTACAGAAGAGCAAATAAAATGCCGTAGCCCCCCACCAGGGCCAGGACCCTCCAGTTCTTCAACATAATGCAATTCCTCGTGTTTCTGAATAAAATCACCCCCTGTTTCCGGATCGGAAACGAGGAATTTTTCGTCGTAGCAAGGAAATCTAGGGCTTGCGCGGAGGCGTACATCGGTACGCCGCACAAGCAAGGCCGCGGATTGACGCCGCAACGGCGGAAAAGAACCGTTTCCGGCCGGAAACTACCCCGCCATAGCTGGGCGCACCGAGAACAGTTCCGCCAGCAGATAATTCCAGATTCTCTCCGACGCCCGGCCATCCCAGTTGGGTGGCCGGCAGCCGTTCTTTCCTCTGCCGGATTTCAGGGCCTGGCGGTAGGTCTCCACTATTTTTTTTGGATCGGTCCCGGCCAGGATATTGGTGCCCTGTTCCACCGTGATCGGCCGCTCGGTATTTGATCGAATCGTCACGCAGGGGACGCCGAGAGCGGTTGTCTCTTCCTGCAGCCCGCCGCTGTCGGTCAAAACCACGGAGGCGTCCTTCCACAAAAACAGAGCTTCGCGGAAACCGAGCGGGGGCAGGAGCTTGATCTCCTCGGCCAGCACCAGACCGAACTGCTCCATTTTTTTTCGGGTGCGAGGGTGAACGGGAAACAGAATCGCGCGTTCCTCGGCGATCCGGTTCAGAGCGGAAACGATGCCGGCAAAAACACCAGGATCGTCGACATTGGCGGGGCGATGCAGGGTCAGGAAGGCATAGCCGGGATTCTCTTCCTTAAGCTTGTGCGTGGAAAAGGTTCTCGGAGCGACCCCGACCAGTTTTTCATTCTGCTGAAACAAGTTGTCGACCATCACGTGGCCGGAAAAGAGGATTTTCTGGGGGTCCTTGCCCTCCCGCCGCAGGTTCTCCAAGGCTCCGGGCTCCGTCACGAAAAAATAATCGCTGATCGAATCGGTGACCAGGCGATTGATCTCCTCGGGCATGGTCCGGTCGCAGCTCCTCAACCCCGCCTCCACATGGGCAACGGGGATATCGAGTTTCTTGGCGACGATGCTGCAGGCCAGGGTGGAATTGACGTCGCCGACCACCATGACCAGTGCCGGTTTCACCGCCTGGCAGACCTCCTCGAAGGCGACCATGATTCGGGCCGTCTGTCCCGCATGGGAACCGGAGCCGGCATGGAGAAAATAGTGCGGCGCCGGCAGGTCGAGATCCTCGAAAAAAGCCTGCGACATATCGTAGTCGTAATGCTGCCCGGTATGCACGATCCGGCAGTAAATCTCCGGATGCTTTCTGGCCGCATGATAAAGAGGGGCGATTTTCATGAAATTGGGTCGCGCCCCGGCCACCAGCAGTACAGTCTGTTCCATGCCTGCGTCTCCTATGGTTTGCCATGTCAACAGGCTGACATCATCGGACAGTAATGTTTATCCATGGTTAATCGATTATTAATATGTTGTTAGTGAAAGCGGAGTGAGGAGTGAGGAGTGAGGGGTCAGGGTCAGGGTCAGGGTCAGGAACCTGATGCCAGTAGCCAGTAGCCAGTAGCCAATAGCCAGTAGCCGGCAACCAGCCTTCATCACAAGGCCCGAATAATCCACCGCTGTCTGAGGGGAAAGGCGGCTTTCCTTCGGCTTACGATGACGGGGCAGGGTCTTTTGACGCCGAGTTCGGGGCAATACCAGTCCCGCTCAAGGGCGATTTCACTGTCTTCGGGGCAGGTGATTTCGGCGAACGGGGCCTCCTGGTCGAAAACGATCACCCGTTTGCCGCTCTCCGGCACCAAACGGAAATCGGGGTGTACGTGCATCCGGCTTTCGACTTGGTGAACATTCCGCCCGGTCAAACTGTCCTCGATGAGGTATTTCCGGCCGTCCCAGGTGAGGCGCCGCCGGTACCCCGGGCGGCCGCGGAAATGACGGAAGCCTTCGTGCCCGCCGCCGAACACCAGCTTGCCCTTGCTGTTCGCCAGCACTACTTTGACCGGTCGAAGGCGGCGATGGGGAGACTGGCCCCAATCGTCGATGGACAGGGTGTTGTGTCCGAGATTGCTTCTGGTGTGCCGGCAGACTTCGTCATCCTGGAAATGGCAGCATCCCGAATCGACGATCAGCCTGCGCCATTTGAGGGTCAGTTCGAAACTGAGGAGGTCGTTGTGGGCATGCTTCGGACGGTCCCCGAGGCCCCCGGGCCCGCCGCGGATAATCACACGGTTGCCGCTGTCCGGAGACATGACATAGTACCCCGAGTCGGGGTAGGCCCAGTAATCACCTGCGGGACAGGGAGCCGCCATCCCGGTCACCCGTCTGAAATAATCCGCCAGATCCTCCCAGATGGGGGCCGCACCGGCGGCGGAGTCATCGAACAGTGCCAATTTCCCGTCGGGGTGGGACATGCCGGCCAGAAAGCGGAGCATGTCCTCGCTCCATGCCTGCATCCGAACCGGCAGTTCGGCCAGTTCAGGCTGCCCCAGGCAGAGGTTGAGGAGGTCCAGGCAATCCTCGAGGACAAGCGCCTGCTGCATCGGGCTTCCGTCCACGGGGCCACCGTCCGGCAGCACCTGCTTCTGCAAGGCGGGAAGAAGGTTCCTCGCCCCTTTCCGCCGCCATCTTTCTGCATCGCTTCCCTGGAAATAGATCCCGGCGAACAGCAGCGCCTTGCCGAATCGGATCCGCTGCACCGCCGTCCGATGGCATTCCAGGGAGCGTTCCAGCCAGGAGGCCTGTTGGCTGAGGCTCTGCAGCCACCCGGGTTTGAGGGAGCCGGCAATACCCGGAGAGAGGAAAAACTTGATCCAATTGACGATCCGCACCGCCGTTGGATAGGGATCCCAGGCGTCCAGCGCACCCGGCAGAATATTGACCACCCAGTCGTTGAGGAGAAAGACCTTGTCCGCGGTGGAACGCCCCGGATCATGCAGGTAATCGAAACTGTGAAGATGGCAGCGCCAGTGGTGGTTCATTTCGGCCGACTTCCAGTCGAACCGGGCCGGCTTGAAACTCTTTGTGACGTTGAAAAAGGTGAAGCGGTTTTTTCCGTTTCCCGTGGCGCAGCGGGTCAGGGGCTGTTTCAGCGCCACCCCCGGGCGAACATGGACTTCGGTCGGCTTGGCGGGCAACCGGGGCTTCGGTCGCAGGCAGCGGACGACCCGGCAGGCAGTCCGGTGGGACGTGGAGCCCAGATAATGGAGCAGATGGGACAACTTCATCTCCTTTTTCCTGATCTATCCCCCGGCTTGCAGAGTTTTCTTGACCTTTTCCAAAAGGACATCCAGCGCAAACAGAGGGAGCACCCTTTGACGGTGAATCCTTTTCGGTTCGGACAGCAGCCGGTAAAGCCACTCCCCGTTCAACCGGCACCAGAAGGCCGGGGCGCGCTTGACGGTGCCGACGATCGTGTCCAGCGTGCCGCCGATCCCCTGCACCACCCTGACGGTGCGGAGGGCCTCCCTGTGACGGGCATACCAGTCCTCCTGACGGGGGGAGCCGAGGGCGATGAACAGGATATCCGCCTGCGAAGCGTTGATCCGCTCCACCAGGGCGGGCATCTCCTGTTCCTTGACATAGCCGTTGCAGCGATCGACGATGTTCAGGCCCGGATAACGCCGGACCAACTCCTCCGCCGCCCCCCGGTTCACTTCCTCCTTGGCGCCGTAAAGGAAGACCTTGTAGCCCTTTTTCGCCGCCAGGGAACAGATCGCGGCCATCAGCTCGACACCGGGGACCCGCTTCAGTCTGGCCTTGTGGAGAAGCCGCGCCGCATACACCACGCCGATGCCATCGGGGATGAGCAGGTCGGCCTGCCTGAAGGTTTCATGCAGGGCCGGATTTTTCGGCACGGAAAAATTCTTCTCCGGATTGACGGCGAAAATGGCGTGAGGCCGATCTCCCCTCTCGACGAATTCTTCCACCCTGGATACGGCCTGGTCCATGTCCACGGGATCGACCCAGACGTTCAGAACCTTCAACCGCTTCCCCCTGTCGCTTTTCAGATGATGCACAGCAGATCCTCCAGCCTTTTGGTTTCAACCATCCCCGTGGTGCAGACGGCCGTGGCAAAGCTGACCTCTTCGGGCAGCCCCGTCCGCTCCATCCGCAGGACCCTGCCGGCCACCTTCACCCCGTAGGCCGGCGAATACCATCCGGCAGGGGGATGCAGTTCCCCGCAGGCAAGTTGAAACTCGCCCAGCACCGGGAACAGATAGACCGTGCCTGCGCCCTTGGTGATTTTCCACCAGGAGCCGTCCCGCTCGACGGCGGCCTCCGGATGAAAATGAAAATTCAGCTCGAATCGATGAGGGCCGCTGCCGGAGAAAGCATCCTGAATGAAGAAGTTGCCTCCGTCGAACTGGCGGATGGTTCTTTCATGACTGACCGGTTTTTTCAGCCTCCGGTACCCGTCGTGAAGGGCGGCGACGTCCCGCCCCTGGCGCCCGACCTGATTTACGGTCACCCGGATCGGAAAGGGCCGGCTCCAGACGAATCCCGTATCCTGCACCGCCTGATCCAGGCCATCCACGGTCACGGTGTTGTGCGCCCGGGTCCCCTTGAAGTAGCGGCGCCATTCGGGGGCTCCGTTGTAGCGGTAGGTCCCGGGATCGACGAGCAGCGGTTCCCCCTTGTGCGCCAGGGTGACCGAGAGGGCGTCGGCATGACCGTGATTGAAGAGGGGCGGCATTCCCAGAGGACCGTGGTCGAAGGTCAGCAGGGCGTCGTTTTCGGTACGGATGATTGTGTAGCCGGAATGCGGAAAAGTCAGATAAGGCCTTTTTTCGAAAATCCTTTCCGGTCTTTGCGGAGCGATCCCCGGAGCCACGGCCCAGCCGTCGTCACTGTCGCCGATGGCGGGCCAGAGCCCCGGACCGTATTGAAAGGCGGCGAGGAATTCCTCACCGGTCAGGAGCCTGTCGTGAAAATCGGCACAGTCGGCGAGCTGGTTCTTCTGCAGAAAATCCACCACCAGCCAGTAAAGATCGAGGACGAAACGGTGGTAATCCAGGGACTGCTCGGCCGGTCCGCCGTCGGGGAGGATCTGATGGTTCAATTCCTGGCGGAGCAGGGCGACCCCCTTCTCCAGCCAGCGGGCACCATCCCCCGAACCCCGGAAAACGGCTCCGGCGAAGACCAGACCGATGCATTCGGCGATGGTGTGGTTGCCGAGGGACGAAAAGAGGGAGAGGCGGTTCTCGGTCAGCCAGGCATGCCGGAAGATCGCCTCGGCGATCCGGTTTTTGTCGCCGGCTTCCAGGGTGTCGAGGATCTTGAGGGCGTAGAAAAAGACCGGAATGCGCAGGCCGCATTCCATGACGGAGATATAGTGGGGCCCGAACAGGAAGGGATTGTTTTCCAGCCACGCCAGCAAGGTCGCCTGGACCATGGCGGCCGCCTCCCGCTTTCTGTCCCCATCCCCGTTCGCGACCTGGAACAGGAGCGCCGCCAGGTTCTGCAGGCGGGCGGGTTCCCAGACGGCGCGGATGTCCGGGCCGGCGCCACCCCTCGGAATGGAGGCGTAAAACATCCTCCGCTCCCCCTGCTCGAACTCCTGCAGGGCGCTTTCCTCTTCATGCAGGCACCAGCGGCTCCCGTGAAGCAGATTCGTTATTTCCTCTGCCGTCAGCGCCGCCTGCACCGCCGGCAACCGGAGTGCATCCAGGGCCGGCCAGTCGACGGCGGGAACGGCAACTAGCCCGCCGCCCTTCTTGGCCGCCCCTTTCAGGCGCAGTGCCAGCGCGGCTTCCCGGGTCCGGTACCAGATCTCGGGGAGGGAGGCGTTTTTGAGGCGGGACAGGTAGTAGCCAATGTTCATGATATCAGTCGCGGGGAGTCAGGACGATACTTTCTCCGGTTCGCAGTGATTCCAGGGCCTTTAGGGTGACGAGGGTCGTGGAATGGATTTCCTCGAAGGGGATCGCGGGTCCGTTTCCTTCCAGGACGCCTTCGATGAAAGCGGTCACGCCGCTTTTCTGCCCCTTGTCCTGGACCCGGCCTCCCTTCACCCTGGCCCTGCCCCGGGCATGGATCGTCAGGGTCCGGAAATCATCCAGCACGCAGGTGCAGCCGTTGGCGAACACCTCGAGTTTCTCCTTGGCCAGGCCCTTGTCGCCGTTGGCGAAATAGGAGACGGTTCCCACCGATCCATTTCGATACTGAAGGGTCAGCGTAAGGGTGTCGTTGGTTTCTGATGAGGATTTCATTGGGGCGGCATAAACTCTGACCGGCGGGGAGCCGTTCAGGAAGGTGAGGAAATCGACGAAATGACAGACCTCTCCGATGACCCGCCCGCCGCCTACAACGGGGTCCTGGATCCAGGAGTCCTTGGGAATATGACCGGCGTTGACCCGGTAGGTCATCGCCATCGGCCCGCCGCCGAGCTCTTTCTTCAGCATTAGAGCCAGAGGGGCGAACCGCCGGTTGAAGCCGACCATCAGGTGCGGCGCCTTGCCGCCGAAAGCCAGCTGGCCGTAGGTCTGGCTGATTTCCGCCAGCTGCTCCTCGTTCAGACAGAGCGGCTTCTCGACGAACACGTGCCGGCCCTGGCGCAGGGCCTTCAGCACGTAGTCGGCGTGGCTGTCGTGGCGGGAGGCGATGAAGACGGTATTGATCTCCTCGCAGCCGAAAATCTCCTGCTCGTCCCCCGCGCAGAACGCGAAGCCGAACCGTTCCCCCACCGACCGGGCGCTGGTGCCGGAGGCGGTCAGCACCCCCTTGAGGACGACATCGCTCCGCTTGGGGATGTTGGGGAGCAGATGGCTCTGGGCATAGGAACCCGCGCCGATGAAACCGATCCCGACCCGTGCCGCTTTTCCGGGCGCCGGCGGGCAGTGGAGGGGAATCCGGGAGGAGGAAAGAGGTGTTTCCGTCCGGTAGCGGATGAGGATGCCGACGAAAGGCTCGGATCTCTCCATCATCATGTTGTAGGCCGAGAGCGCCTCATCCAGATCGAAGGTGTGGGTGGTCAGATAGCCGACGTCGATCCGTCCGGCATGGATCAGCTCCTGGAAGGCGCGCATGTTGCGGTTTTCCGTCCAGCGCACGTAAGCGGCGGGGTAGTCGATCCCCTGCTCCTCGTAGGCCGGATCGTAGCGGCCGGGGCCGTAGGAGCAGGACATGCGCAGCTGCAGTTCCTTGCGATAGTAGTGCGGATCCCGGTCGAAACCGGTCGGTACCGCCCCCACCACCACCACGGTGGCCCGCTTGCGGCACAGCGCGCCGGCGAAGTTGATTGGATCGAGGGAATCGGCCGCCGCGGTGATGATCACCGCATCGCAACCGAGCCCGCCGGTGAACTCCGTCACCCGCTGCTCGACCCCATTCTCCCGCCGCACCAGGGCGAGGTCGGCGCAGTGTTTGGCAGCGCTCGCAACCATGGCCGGATCGACGTCGATCCCCACGACCCGCACCCCGGAGGCTTTGAGGATCAGCGCGGAAAGCTGGCCGAGCAGTCCCAGCCCAATCACCGCGCAGGTCTCCCCGACCCGCAGGTCGGCCTGCCGCACCCCCTGCATGGCGATGGCCCCCAGGGTATTGTAGGCCGCCTGCTGCAGATCGGCGTCGGCCGGAAGGGGCACACAGAGATTCACAGGCACGCACACCACCTCGGCATGGCAGGCGCTGAGCCCGCCGCAGGCGACCAGATCCCCGACCTTGAATCCGACAACATCGGGGGCGACGCCAATCACTTCGCCGCAGGAGGAGTAGCCGAGAGGCGAATAGGCATCGAGCTTCTTCATCACCGCCCGGTAGGTCTGGGTGATCCCCTGACTCTTCAGGGTGTCGATCACCTGCCTGACCTGCTGAGGCCGCGACCGCACCTTGTCCAGCAGACTCGACCGCGCCGCCTTGACGGTACTCCCCTCGGTCCCCGCGCTGATCAGGGAATAGTGGTTGCGGACCAGCACGCAGCCGGAGGTCAGAGCCGGAGTCGGCACTTCGAGTATCTGCATAGCGCCGTTTTTCAATTTTTGCGTGAGTTGTTGCATGATCTCTCCGCCTTTATTTCAAGACATTTTTACAAACCAAGATACTCCCGCGTATCCAACTCCTGTTCCACCAGTCTGGCCTTGCCGATGGCCGTTTTTTCAGTCTGGTCGGAAAAAAGGAATCTCATGGCCATGCGATCGCCGATCAGTTCCTGCATTCTGGCCTGCATCTGCTGACAGAGATCTTCCCGGAAACCGATGCCTTTCACCAGAACGACGTCCATCTCTCCCGGACGTTTCTGATGGATCTTGATCGACTCCAGCCCCCCGAACGCCGGGTAATGCTGGCCGAAGACGAGGCTGGTGGCGCTGATCAGTGATCCGTGGGCATCGACGATGAATTCCTGCTGCCGCCCCACGACTTCATCAATGAGAAGGTAGTTGCGGCCGCAACGGCAGGACTGGTTTGCGGCCGGGATGGCATAATCGCCGGTTCGGTAGCGAATGAGCGGCATCACCGGATTGTTGAATCCGGTCGCCACAATCTCGAACAGCTCCCTGCCCTGCTCATCGAAGACCCCTGACGGGATCAATTCGGTATAGCCGTACTGGGGATAGAAATGGAGGGTATCCGAGTACTCGCAGGCTCCTCCCAGAGCCAGACATTCGCTGTGGCCGTACCAGTGGTAGGCGCGGCAACCAAAAACCACTTCTATTTTCACCCGTTGATAGGGAAAAAGTTTTTCCGACCCGCAAAAAACGGCGGCCGGTTGGAAATCGAGCCTTTTACCGGCTGCTTCCATGAGAGTTGCCAGCTGATACATGGTTGATGGATAGCCGTGCAGGAATTTGGGACGGATTTGATTCATTGCCGCCAGATAGTCTTGCAATCTTGAAGAGTTCAGATCAAACGAGGAAGCGAAATAGATATTGAAAAGCCTGTCGTGATGAACAAATTTTCCTTTCCCCGGTGTGCGCCCCCGAAGATTGAATATTGTATCGCCCAAGCGATAACCGACCCGGCTCCACTGATCGAAGATAAAGGCCTTTTCCACCTGGCGGGTGATGAAACGGTCCATGTAGAAAACAAAGGGCTGGCCGGTCGATCCGCCGGTAGTGCAACGCAAAACCTTATAGGAAAGTGGCCGATGAAACTGGGCCAAGTTCTCCCGCAGCATGTCTTTGTCAACCAGGGGAAGTTTGGCCACCAGAGCAAGGGGATCCGCCAACTCCCTTAGTATCGAGGATAGTTTCTCCCGGTAAAAAGGAACCTCGGCCGCAGCTTGCAGGCTTCGACCCAGAAGCTGCTTTTGCAAATTCCCCAGCATCTTTTCGTCCCAGTATTCGCTCTTTTTCAGCAAACTGCGCTTTTGGGAGAAGGTCGGGCCCAAAGCTAGATTACGCCATAGACTCATCGGCTTTCTCCGGGAACAATTTCGCACTCCCGAGCCTCTTCGTTCACCAGCTCGGAGAAGATCGCAACTGATCTTTGCCGGAAAGCGTCCAGGGTATAATTTGCCTGAAACTTTGCCTTGCCCCGTTGGCCGTACTCTTCGATTAAATCTGGTTGCCTAATGAATCGCCCCATGGCTGCAGCCAATGCCACCGGGTCATGATCTTTCACAAGCAAACCAGTCTGCCCGTCATCCACAATTTCGGGAATTGCGCCCTCGAAGGTAGAGATTACCGGAAGGGCATAAGCCATGGCTTCCAACAAAACCAGCGGAAAACAGTCTTTGAAGGTCGGAAAAACCATTACGTGGGAAGAAGCAAGAATTTCGCATTTCTCTGCGCCATATTTGGGACCAAGGTATTTGACCCGATCATCCAATCCTGACTCCCGAATCCGCGCGTTGAAGAGGTCGCTATCAATCTCTTTGGTGGAGTTGCCGACAAAGACGGTGGAAAAATCCAAGCCCTGATCCTTGAGAATCCGACAGGCCTCAAGAAGAGTCATGGGCCCTTTGGTAACCACCAGGTTCGAAAGAAACAAAAACTGAATTTGGCCGCACCTTTTCGGCTTCATCTCGTTACCTGAGTCGAAATCGGTACCGTTCGGCAGGTACCGCACTCGATCCTCGGCGACAAAGCCGCTCACGTCTCGATAGAGTCCGGGAGATAGGGCTACAACCCAGGCATTTTTAAAAAACCAGCTATAGAGGCGACGATAAATGGGATGGTTTATGCCATCGGCGATACCCTTGGCATGGAGATGGAGGATGGTCCGCACCCTAAACAAACGCAGCAGTAAAACGTAAGCGCAGTCCCGCAAAAAGGTCGTACCGCTGACACAGGGTACGAAATACGCTGCATCGGCCCGATATGTAATGAGTAGATAAAGAAGGCGAAACCAATACCCAAGAAAAAGCAGATATTTCTTCCATTGAAATTTGCCGATTTCCGAGATGGCCTGAACATAGTTGAGCGGCAATACGCGGATAGCGAACTGATCCTTCAGCAAAGGGTTCTCCACCACAAGCTGGTTGATGCGGTTGGAGCCGTGTATCGGTGGCGGCAGAGTGACCAGCATCAGCAGTTTCTTCATCGGCCCACCTCCAGCGAGCGGGCAAAATCGACAATTTCTTTGGCACTGGCTGAAAAGGTGTGCCGGCCGACCCGCTGCCTGGCATTATTCACCAGTTGCCTGCGGCGATCTTCGGGCAACTCCAGGACATGCATGATTTTGCGGGTGGTCCCTTCGCAATCCTTGGGGTCGATACGAAAGCCTGTTTCCCCCTCTACGACCAAATCGTCAGTAGCCCCGGCATGAATCGACGCGACTACCAGAGTGCCGGCAGCCATGGCTTCCGGCACCACTGCACCAAAGGGATCCCGCAGGGAATGGAACACGAAGAGATCGGCGATCGTCAAAAACTTAATCAGCTCAGCCGGCGACTGAAACCCCAGGAAGTGAACCCCTTGCCACCCCTTTGCTCGGCAATGGCTTTCGTAGTCCTGTCGCTCAGGCCCGTCCCCGGCAATCAGCAGGCCTGCTTCAGGATGGTGTTTAAGAAGGAGCTCGTAGATTTGAAAAATCTCCCAATAACCTTTGGAATCTGTCAATCGCCCGATGGACAGCAAGAGCGGCGACGGATACCGCCGTCGCAGGCCACACCATTCATCACTGCCACGAAAGGCCTCCGCACTGTCTGAAAAAAAGCCGACATCGATCGGCATGACTGACGTCAGCACCCGGTCTTCTGAGAGGCCGTAATGTACAAACACATCGCGGGCACGGCTGGAAGAGGCGATAGCGCCGGCTGAACCGGATATCAGCTTGCGGCGAATCAGTCGCTTGATCCATGAGGCCTGTTCAAGATCCTGAGCATGCAACTCGCCCCAAACCAGATGCTTTTTCCGTGCTTTGCGTGCATACAAATAGCCTGCAATGTTTGCAGGGGCGAATCCGCCGCTGATCAGCACGTCGGGGTCGAGTTTTTTCAACGCCTCTTGGACAGAATAGTTGATGTGAACCGAGAAGGGATACCCGGGGGGCTTGAAATGAAGACCGGGCAAAAAATGGGCAGCGAAACCGAAATTATCTACTTTCCAGTGCCTCTCTTTTTCTCTGCGCGCCATCAGCACTATGTTCAAGTGCTCAACCTGGTCTTTTATCGCCTCAAACAGCGGGAGCCGGTAGGGGGCAAGGATATTGGTGAGAATACAGACCTTCATAGTGCTATGAAGTCCTCATCCCAGTTTCAGGCTGAGAAACCTTTTTTTGTCTGAGATTTAGAAACTTGAACGCCAGACCATAGAAATCAAATACCCTAGTTTTCGCTAAAAGTACGATATGGACTATAAAATAGCCGACGAAAAGTAAAGGCAACCATTTGTCTGATACACCAAGGCTGATAGATACATAAAGTGCTACTGGAATTAGCAGCAGCAGCAATTTACCTGGAGCAATGAGGGAAATTTTTCTGAATCGCCGTCGAAAAACTAGAAAGTTGGAAATACTGACTACTACAAACCCCGAGAATAGGGAAAGCGGTATCGCCATGTCGCCTTTGTCCGAAAATCCAACCAAGATTGATGCGCTTACCATCATTCCCACCCCCTGAACTAGTGCCGAATAGCCTGACATTCCGGTTCCCTCCAGAGCTTTGTATAGCGGCTGGGTCATATAATAAAAGGCAAACGCTGTGAACATGACAAAGGTCATAAAAGCTGTGGTATTTGCTTCGCGCCCTAACCATAGTGAAATCAGCGACGGCGAAAAGCTGCCAACCAACAAGATTGCTGGAAAAAAGATGGCACAATTGAAACCAATCATGACACGGAGTATCTTGCCCAGCTCTTCAGGACGTCGCTCTAAAAGAGCAGAGGCTGCAAAAGTCCCGAGAAGAGGAGAGACCACTACCGAAACAAGCTGTGTACAAAGACGGTAGGAAACCTCAAATGAAGCAAGACTTTCAAGATCGCAAAAGCGGGAGATCATGATCTTATAGATAGGCTCACGAAGAGTGATAACCAATGTCGCTAAATGAATGCCTATTCCGAAGCTGAGCAGACTTTTCACTGCTGCAACATCGATAAAAGTAAGTCGTTTAAGTACAAAGGGAAAGCGCTGCAGAGCCCGTCGAGAAAACAGAAAAAAAACTAACAGGTTTGAGGCAATGCTGACAGCTCCCAAAGAATAGACATCCGGCTGGAGGGCCAAGGCGACTATAGAACCTGCTGAGTTTATCAAAAGCCAGACTAGCGAAATCATCTGGGAATAAAAATGCTCCTGGTGCCCCTCGATCAACGCTTGAAAAGGCGCTGCAATAAATCGCAAAGCAAAGCTCGCGGCGGAAACAACAAAAACGAATACAGCTTCGTCATGCAGATCACTGGGGACGCGTAAAACATCTGTAACCAAATCACTAGCAAACATGAAGATAGCAATCAGAAAAATTATCGCCAGAACCAGGTATATCCAGAAGGTGGCGGCAAAATAACGGCGAATCTCCCCTTCATCATCAATATTTGCTGCTACTTGGCGAACCAAACTGTTCTTGAATCCGAAATCTGTGAGGTTAACAAGGCTGATGATGACGGTATTGAAAGACCAGATGCCGAACATAGCTGTGCCCAGTCTCGAAAGGGCATAAGGCGTCAAAACGAGATAAAGAGGTATGGCCAGTACCACACGGAGAAGTCCGGCCAGAGATCCTTTTAGGAGCTTATCTTTTAATACGGCGAAATCCATCATTCTCGAGCTCGCATACGTCCTTGGTTAGATGATCTAAACGAGTCGACTACTTCGGTGGCAACGCTCAAATAACTGCTCGCATAGACACTTGGATGAAATTTTGCCACAGCCCTCTCGTTGGCCAAAATCCCCATACGGACCCGGAGCTCAGGAGATTTAGCTAGTGTTTCTAGCTTTTGTAAAAGCGCTTGGCTATCACCTCCCCGGTAGAGAACACCTGAGATCCCATTCTCAATTAATTCAGGGTGGGCGCCTTTGTCAGCCAAGACAACGGGCAGGCTCTCCAGCATTGCCTCCACAACAGCGATTCCAAACCCTTCATCAAGCGTTGGGTTTACATAGATATCCATGGCGTTTAGATACTCACCGATTTTATCGGTATAGCCAGTAAACTTGACACTTTCTGTGATTCCTAACTGTGTAACCAATTCCTCCAACTGACCTCGAAGGCTTCCATCGCCAATCATGATTAGTCGTGCGTGAGGGAGGGTCTTTTTCAATTTTGAAAACGCAAGAATAAGCGTTTTCTGATCCCGTTGCGGAATCATGCCCCCGACATGCCCAATGACAATGTCGTTCTTACCGAATCCAAATTGTCTTCGAAGATCACTCTTATCTCTATTGCAGAGTCTTTTCTCTACAGGATTGTGCAATACTTCCATTTTTTTGTGGGGGACTGCAAACTCTCGATGTACTGATTCTTTCGTATAGTGTGAATTGCACGTAATCTTTTCTATCCGAGGCAGTATAAACCTGGAAATGTACCGACCAACTCCTTTTCTGTAGCTAGCACTGCTATGTTCATTATGAATTATAGGAAGATTTTTGTAGCTAGCTGTGACAAAACCTATCAATAGTGGGCGGGTGAAATGCGTACAAATGGAATCAACAGTATATTTCCGACTTAATTCTACAGATTTTCGTATGATTTCGATTACTGAAGTTGTATCAAGGCATTCAACAATTGCACCACATTGCTCAAACTCGTCCCTTAACGGAGATGGCATATAGCAGAGGAAAATATGGCGGCATACCTTATGGTTCGCATACTTTGCAAGATACATTAGTTTACGGGGTGTTCCGCCGTACCCTGACAAACTCTCTATGATATGAAGTAATGTCATTGAGAAGATTGCCTTTCCTCAGCCAAAAAAACTCTTTCCCTTTCAATCAATCCGAGAGATATCCCAAATGGAAGCAAACCATAGCTGTAAGTAAGGGGCGCATGCACGGGCAAAACGAAAAGATAAGTCATTGACACAGCTGCAAGGGCCATACATCTAGCTTTAAACATCCCGTTGTCATATTGTTTGTTTATTTTTACAAGAACGCATATTATCAAAATAATATTCATTACCATAATCATAAATCCAACATTACCAAATTTTATTGGTATATCTAATATCCCCATATCAATAAAGCCTAAATTATCTCCAGTAATTATTTTTCTGGCATT
The DNA here is from genome assembly GCA_041390365.1 of Syntrophotaleaceae bacterium. Taxonomy (NCBI): domain Bacteria; kingdom Pseudomonadati; phylum Thermodesulfobacteriota; class Desulfuromonadia; order Desulfuromonadales; family Syntrophotaleaceae; species Syntrophotaleaceae bacterium. The sequence goes on from JAWKQB010000005.1 coordinate 54,807, forward strand.
TCTACCAAACTTTGAATCCTTGTCAATAAATCCGTATCCAAAATAGGGTTGTTTTTCTAACAATCTTTCTCTTGATTCTGCTACTTTCTCTCGACCAATTAGGCTTCCTCCAGTATGAGTCGTTATTTCTTCGACAGCGGAAAAGACAAATTTGTGAGTAATTTTGTTGATGGAGGCGAAATCATTGCCAATTGTAAAAGACATAAATACAAGAGCAATTAAACAAAAGCAGATTGCGAATACAAACAATGTTGATCTAACGAAAGTTTTTGAAATTCCCTTTCCGCATATTAATAATATGGTTGGCAAAGCCACAAATGCCGCTAGAAGATATGAGCGAAAAAACGTCAACAAGAGACCGATTGCCGACAAACCTAATTTAACAAAAGGTCTCGAAATCTCTTGAGCGTATTCATAATAAGACTTATAAAGAGATATTAAAATTACAGGCCAAAAAGGTGCATATATTTTCCAAAAAAACGCCTCTTCACTTCTCATATGATATGTCATGTTGGCTTTAAGAACTGGTCCGATTACTTGCCCAAGAATTTCCAAAACTGAATAATAAATACCTAACCAAACAAGGTATTTCCAACCCAATTCAACGCCTTTTCTTGTATCAATAAAAAGCAAGACTGCTAAAAATGAAAATATTGTCAAAAACTCTTTTGAAGACTTTAGAGAAAAAAACAAAGAGGAATTACCTGATATCCATGGATAAAGAACCCCGTATAACCAAAACAAAAAAAATATAGATATTGGAATAAAAAATGGAGACTTTATAAAAATTTTAATTTTATGCAATGAGACAAGGATTGATGCGAAAATTATCAAAGCTATTAGAGCATGAATGTCAAATATCCCCTTAACGGCTATCTTCATAGGGTCAACAAATCCTAAAAATTCTGATGCCGGAAGAAGCATTAGCAATATCAAATTACCTCTCCAGATAATTGTACTTCCAAATCCAAACATTATTATCAGAAGCAAATAAACTAGAATAAATAAATTCATTGGTTTGAAACTCGCTTCAATCGGTCAGGCCACTTAGGAATTGACGTTTCTGCAAAAGCACCTTTTCGAAGGGCCTCTATCTGCTCGTCGCTTAACCACGCATAAAGATAAAAAGCAACACCACTCCCTGGCCATTTCTTCTTTGCAAACTCCGCATATTTAGCCACTAAACTGCCAGAGCGAGCCAAAACTAATTGGTCATTTTTCTCGTAATTTCCAAAAAGAACAATTAGCTTGTCTTTATTATTCAAATCTTTTCGCACGAGGTCGATAGTTTCGAAGTCAATACGCTCACGATAATCCATGGCGAAAATAATATCGATTAATCCACTGTTGGCCCACTTGGTTTCATCTCTTCCCTCAAGAGGCCTCGTTTTTGTTTTTGGTCGAGGGTGCCCGTCCACACTTATGATTAAATCAGGTTTGATCTTCCAGGTTTGTGCAGAGAAATCTTCCAATATATGCGTAACTGCCGTATCCTGCCATCTTTGGAGACGGTCACGTGCAGGTCCGCTCACATGTTTAAGTGCATAATCTGCCCAAAAATTGTGCCCTAGATTATCCTCATAGTTCTTTCGACAATGATCAGAGGTGCAAATACCCATAGTTCTAATGTAGTCAAGATTAACTCCGTCAACATCATAACGTTTGACCAAATCCATCATTAAATTGACAATGAATTTTCTAAATTCAATATTGTGTACGTTATATGCTTTTTCAGGAGAACCATCATCAAAAAACTGTGGATATGAGTCATTGCCTCTTTTAACTACAGTAAACCAAGGATGAACTTCAATTCCCATCGAATGTGATTTCTCTATTAAATAAGCTAATGGATCCTCTCCAGCATCAATCCGCCTCTGAACACGTGGGTCAGCCTTAACAATAGTGGAAGGAAAATATGTCCCTTTTCCGTGCCAGACACAGGGCACATACACATTAAATCGCGCCCGTTTTATTCTTGCCAGAATTCGGTCTGTTTCAAATCTGGATATGGCCCACCGGATATCCTCATCAAAAATAGCTCGTGTCTCAATGAGTGTTCCATCCTTTGTTCTTTCCTGCTTGAGTGACAATTTGAGCCCATCATTCAACCATTTGAATTTTTTATTTTCAACAAGATGAGGCTGTTTAAGTTGTTCGCGGTATAAATTGGCGACTTCTTCGTCTCTCAAAGCTTTGTCAAAAATGGTCAAGTCATCAAGACAGCCTTCGAACCCTCTGCTATGGCTGTTGGTCGCACCCTTATCAATCCCCAGAAATAGAGGACCATCCTGCAAAGATGAGGGCAAAAAGCTTTTGCTTTTCTCAGCCACTTTTTTCCCATCTATATACAGGCGACAAAATCCTTTGGGGCCGCTGTTCCATGACACTGTAATATTGGACCAGAATCCTGGTGTCAGCTTATAGGGAAGGGAGCAATGAACATGCTCTTGATTGGAAAGAATGAAATAAAGCCGATCTGACCCTGCAGGCTCCCACCATCCTTGCGATAAAGCTAGATACCCTTTTTTACCATCTTTCCATCTAGAGGAAAAAACCGTATGAGAATTGCTATCGCCTTCTCTCCATCCGGGTTTCACCCAGATGGAGATGGTTCCTGCCGCTGTAGTCAAACCTATTGGCGGATCATACTCTGCCCAACTCGATGGTAGAAATTCAAGGCACTTTCCAGTTACATCCTCTACAATCGAGGCGTTTTTTAATTGTAAATTGCCCTTTCTGGCTGAGAAATTTATCTCCTGCTTCGGCTCACTAAAGTCTTCAAGAGCATTTGCGTCTTCGGATAAAGATCTTTTATCTCCAAATCCCATTGCCATAAGCAGTGGCAAAAGAATGAGGAGCAGTATTTTTGGCTGAACTAAAAACCTCATTTACTTTTTTCCCTACTTCACTAAAAATTAACCTGCTGACTTCACTCAAACCTCATATACGCCAACAACCACCCGATCTTCGCATACTCCGTAGCAAGCCAGCGCAACTCGCCTATTTCCATGCGAACTGTGCCGTGGGTTATTGCCTCATCGCGGGAAGGTACAAATCGGACGGCGTAACTTTCCGGGTTGAAGACCTCTTTGCTGATGAGTCGAATCCGCCGCATGTGGTAGGGCGAACTGACGAACAGGGCCGAGCGGTAGCCGTGGAGATCCATCAGCCTTTTCGCTTCAAACGCCTCGACATGTGTGGCTTCGTAATACCTCGGCAACTTCTGCCGGGCCGGCCGCACCGTCGGAGTGAACTGATCGATGAAGCTGCTGCCGACACTCTCGATCCGTCCGTCCGGCAGCCTCTCGAAAACCGCCTGGTAGGCCGGGATGATCAGTGCGTCGGCAAAGCCGTCCCGCACCAGCTGCCGGGCTTCGAGCAGCCGATCTTCCAGCCCCGGTCCGACGAACAGGGTCACGACATCCGAACGCACCGGCTTGTCGGCATAGCGCAAAAAGCGGGGCGCCGCGTAAGCACCCAGTATGGCGATCAGCAGGAACAGAATAAGGGCCAGAATGACGACCTTCTTTGCCCTGCTGAAAAATCGATTCAAAAGCATGTCTAAACCCGTGAGGGGTGAGGGGTGAGGAGTGAGGGGTAACTTCCTCAACCATCAAAAGCTTGTTAAACCTCGCAAGGCGTAATGCGTGAAGCGTAATGGGTTGAACCACCGATATGGCAAGAAAAGCGGATCATTACTCGCTTTCCTGCTTTATCCGCGAATGCGAAGCATCAGATTTGATCAGCGTCCAATTCCACCTTTGACTTCTGTTCTTTACCTGTAGCCAGTAGCCTGTCGCCAGCAGCCAGCCTTTGCTACTCCACCGTCACGCTCTTCGCCAGGTTGCGCGGCTGGTCGACGTCGGTGCCTTTTAGGACCGCCACGTGGTAGGCGAGGAGCTGGAGGGGGATGGTCAGCAGTACCGGCAGCAGGATCTGCTCCGCTTCCGGGATCTCGATCACGTCCTCCGCCAGATTGCGCAGTCCCTCGTCGCCCCGATTGCAGATGGCGATGATGCGGCCCGAGCGGGCGGCGACTTCCTGGATATTGCCGAGGGTCTTTTCGTAGTTAGGGGAGCGGGGAACCAGCACCACCACCGGCAGGTTTTCGTCGATCAGGGCGATGGGACCGTGCTTCATCTCGCCGGCCGGATAGCCTTCGGCGTGGATGTAGGAAATCTCTTTGAGTTTGAGCGCCCCTTCGAGAGCGATGGGATAGGTGGTGCCGCGGCCCAGATAGAGAAAATCGCGGGCCCCGTGGTATTTGTGGGCAATACGCTCGATCTCGCCGTCGATCTGCAGAACCTCTTCGAGAAGCAGCGGCAGTTTGACCAGGGAGGCCTGCAGGCTGAGCCCCTTTTCGCAGCTGATGGTCTCCTTCGCCCGGCCGATGGCCAGGGTGAGCAGCTGCAGCGCCACCAGTTGGGTGGTGAAGGCCTTGGTGGAGGCGACGCCGATTTCGGGACCGGCATGGGTGTAGATCACCCCCTGGGAGGCGCGGACGATGGAAGAATCGACAACATTGCAGATGGCGACCGCGAGAGCTCCCTTTTCCCGGGCCTCGCGCAGAGCGGCGAGGGTGTCGGCGGTTTCGCCGGACTGGGAGATGGCCAGCACCAGGGTCCGCTCGTCGATGACCGGATTGCGGTAGCGGAATTCGGAGGCGATGTCGACCTCCACCGGGATCCGGCAATATTTCTCGAGGAGGAACTTGCCGACCAGAGCGGCGTGCCAGGAGGTGCCGCAGGCGACGATCACCAGCCTCTCGATGCTTGCCAGCTGCTCGGCGGAGAGACCGAGGTCGTCAAGGGCGACGCCGCCGGTTTTTTCGCACAGCCGCCCGGCGAGGGTATCGGCCACTGCCCGGGGCTGCTCATAGATTTCCTTGAGCATGAAATGACGGTAGCCGCCCTTTTCCGCCATCAGGGGCGACCAGTCGACATGTTTCGCCGTCTTGGCCTGCAGGCGACCTTCGAGATCGGTGAAAATGACTTCGCGGTCGCGGAACACGGCAACTTCGCCGTCATCGAGATAGACGAACTCGCGGGTATGGTTCAGGATGGCCGGGGCGTCGGAAGCGATGAAAAACTCCCGTTCGCCAAGCCCCACCACCAGCGGCGAACCCTGGCGGGCGGCGATCAGCGTGCCGGGGTCTTCTTCGTTGACGATGCACAGGGCGTAGGCCCCTTTCAGCTCCCGCAGGGCGTGACGCACCGCCGTCTCGAAATTCTCCCCCAGCTTCAGATGCTGATTGATGAGATGGCTGATGACTTCGGTGTCGGTCTGGCTCCGGAAGTCATGCCCCAGGCGGACGAGGTTTTCCTTGAGCTCGCGGTGATTCTCGATGATGCCGTTGTGCACCACGAACACGCCGCCGCCGCGATGGGGATGGGCGTTTTCTTCACAGGGGCGGCCGTGGGTGGCCCAGCGGGTGTGGCCGATCCCCAGGCTGCCGCCAAGGGGCGTCGCCTCCAGGAGCCGGGCCAGGTTGGCCAGCTTCCCCTCGCTGCGCAGCATCTCGGCGCCGCGGCCGTTGATGGTGCAGATCCCGGCCGAGTCGTAGCCGCGGTACTCGAGCTTTTCAAGCCCGCCCAAAATGATCGGCGCCGCCTCCCTGCCTCCGACATATCCGACGATTCCGCACATGGTTTGCTCCTTTTAAAATCGTGAGGAGTGAGGGGTGAGGAGTAAATCACAATCTCCACAACCGCATCCCCTGCTCCCGGATAGCGTCGGGGCAGAAGGCGCCCTTGACGTCCACGAACACCGAGCCGTTCAACAGCTCGCGGAAGGTCTGGGGGGGCAGATGGACGTACTGCTGGTGGGCCACGGCGACGATGACGGCCGAGGCGGGCTTGAGTTCCTCAAAGGGGACCAAGTCGAAGCCGTATTCATGGGCCACTTCCGCCGGGTCGGCCAGGGGATCGTGGACCTGCACGCCGACCCCGTAGTCCTGCAGTTCGCGGATGACGTCGATGACCCGCGAATTGCGGATGTCCGGGCAGTTCTCCTTGAAGGTGACGCCGAGCACGGTAACGGTCGATCCGAGGATGTTGTGACCGTCGTGGATCATCTCCTTGATGGTCCGCTGGGCAATGAAATGACCCATGCCGTCGTTGATGCGCCGCCCGGCGAGGATGACCTGCGGATTGTAGCCGAGGCTTTCCGCCTTGTGAGTGAGGTAGTAGGGATCGACGCCGATGCAGTGGCCGCCGACCAGGCCGGGTTTGAAAGGGAGGAAGTTCCACTTGGTGGATGCCGCGGCCAGCACCTCGTTGGTGTCGATGTTCATGCGGTCGAAGATGACTGCCAGCTCGTTCATCAGTGCGATGTTGAGATCCCGCTGGGTGTTTTCGATGACCTTTGCCGCTTCAGCCACCCTGATCGAAGAAGCCCGGTAGACACCGGCGGTCACCACCGATTCGTAGACCCGGGCGACGATGTCGAGGGTCGCCGCATCCTGGCCGGAAACGACCTTGCGGATCTTGGCGAAGCTGTGCTCCCGGTCCCCCGGGTTGATCCGTTCCGGGCTGTAGCCCAGGGTGAAGTCCTCCCCGCATTTCAGTCCCGATATCCTCTCCAGGACCGGGGCGCATTCCTCTTCGGTGGCCCCGGGATAGACCGTCGATTCGTAGACCACGATGTCGCCCTTCTTCAGGGCCCGGCCCACCGTTTCGGAGGCGGCCAGCAGCAGGGACAGATCAGGCCGCTTCGACCCGTCGACCGGCGTCGGCACGGCGACGATGTGAAAATCGGCCCAATGCAGCTCCTCGACGGCGCTGGTGTAGATCACATCCGTTTCGGCGAGTTCCGGATAGGTGGCCTCCCCGGTGCGGTCGTGGCCGGCCTTGAGTTCGGCGATCCGCTGCTTGTCGATATCGAACCCGATTGTCCTGCCGACCCTGCCGAAGGCCACCGCTACAGGCAACCCGACATAGCCGAGACCGATCACCGAAACTTTGCGTTGATGAATTCCCATCTGTGCTCCGTTGTAATAAAGCCGTAAGGCGTGAGGCGTTGTTTAAAACCCGTAAGGCGTGATGCGTGAAACTTAATGGGTAAAATCAACAATCTGTTGTTAGCCTTTCACGCATTACGCATTACGCTTTACGATTTACGGCTTTCTTCGCAAGCGGTCCGGCTATCTCGTGCTGATGCCAGTAGCCGCATAGGACACAGGTTACCCCTCTGATCTTTCCCTCCGAGACGGTTGCCCGGGTGACATACATGCCGATCCTGGCCTGGCATTTGGGGCACCTGAGGTGTTCCCGCTTGGCGGGATTGTCCCTGCGGCGGTGAGTCTCACAATCGATGATTCCGCGTTCCATTGGTATCGCTCCAATTGCTCCTCTTCGGGCGCGCTTGATTTCACCTATTACGCATTACGTATTACGAATTACGGCTTTTCTTCTCTGCCTCTTTCGAAAGCCGCTCGATCTCCTTCAGAACATTGCCGTACCCCTTGTGGGTTTCGCTGCTGCCCTTCTGATAAACCACGAGGGTGGGGGTGCTGCGGATTCCGTCCTCGGTCAAAAGCTGGTTGTAGAAGCTGAAATCGGCGGGCTGCTCGGGGCAGACCGCGTCGCTGCCCATCTTCCTCAGAAAGGCCTGAAGGGTGGCGGGGGTCGTCAGATCCTCTTTGGCTGCGGCAAACAGCAGATTCCGGTCGAGGAGCGCTTCGCGGATGCCGACCCCGGGCTTCAGCATGGCGAGAAAGCAGGTGGCATAGAGCGGCGTCGGCCGGTGCATGGGGACATCGATGAAAACGACCTTTGCCCGGCCGCTTTCGACCAGGGCGACGAGACCCTCTTCCAGCTCCGGTTCTAGCCTTCCGCAGGGGCCGCAGAAGTAATCGGTGTAGAGGCGGATCTCGGTGGGGCCGGTGCCGAAAACGGGCAGCGCGGAGGGCGACTCCCCATAGCTGACCACCGGGGCCGCGGCGAAGGAGAGCAGCAGGAACAGAAAACCGAGAGGCACGGCCACCGCCAGCGACCGGAAACGTTTGGCCTGGAAATTGACCAGAAACAAGCCGATCACAACCCCGCCGAACGTCAGGCAGAAGGGGCAGTAATCACCGGTGCGCACCTGGTAGCCGATCAGAAAAACCTCCGCCCCGACCCCGCTCGCCAGCATCCACCAGGCCGGCAGATGCCAATCCCGGAGAATGCAGAAGGTGAGGGCGCCCAGGTAGAAGATGCCGATCAGGTTCAGGTCAAGCCCGGCCAGGGTACCGCTGACCCCGGCACAGGAATCGGAACAGTTCAGGTACAGGATGATCGTTCCGAAACCCACCACCAGCAACGCCAGGCTGATCAGACGCCTGGTGTCCAGCGACGGCAGCAATACTTCGATGCGATGCATGGGTAATCTCCTGAAAGCAGGGGCTAGGGGCTGGGGGGTAAGGGTTATTCAAGACCTCAGTAGCCGATAGCCAGATTCGGGAGCCACTCTAGTTAGCACTTTTTCGTTATTTATTTGTTTTCTGCTAGAGGTCGGTTAGATCGGAAGGGGGGCATCCTAAACCTTTTTCTGAACGCAGATAAATGCGGATAAAGGCGGATAAAATCTTCATCGGCTTTAGATATATCTGTGTAAATCCGCCTTTATCTGCGTTCGCTCAAAAGTGTTTTTTCCCTTTTCTCTGTGAGCTCTGTGCGCTCTGTGGTGATAGCTTTTAAAACGGGATTCAAGGAATTATTTCAACCCTTGCGGCGGCTCGGCGGGAGTCAAGGAATTCCTTGATCTGTGGCCCGGCCTTGGCTGCCCGCACTTCCTGCAGGGCCCTGGATCTGAGATTGTCGAAAGCAGGAAGCTCGGCCACCTGATGTTCCCGGACGAGGATGAGATGGACGCCGTCATCGGTCACAACCGGTTCGCTGATCTCACCCGCCGCCAGGGCAAAGGCCACCTCGGAAAAGGGGCGCACCATTTCGACGAAGGTGAAGCAGCCGAGATCCCCGCCCTGCTCCCTGCTGGGGCAGTCGGAGTGTTTTCGGGCCAGCTCGGCGAAATCCTCCCCGGCCAGGAACCGCTTCCGAAGTTCCCCGATCTCCCGGCGGACGCGCTGCTGTCCCGACTGGCCCTCCTCGTCGGCAACCGCTTTCAGGATGTGGGCCGCACAAACCTTGTCAGGGCTGCCGAGACTGCCGGCATGCTCCCGATACCAGGCCTGGGCTTCCTCTTCGGTGACTTTCTGAGCGCGAATGAACCTGACATCGAGAAAATCGCGGATCATTTCACTTCTTGTCAGCTCTTTGAGCAGCTGCATTTCGTTGACGCCGAGTTCCTGCAGTTCACGGGAAAAGGCCGCTTCGCTGCGGAATTGCGATTTCAGGGCGGCGAGCTTTTTCATGGCCGCGGGTCCGTTCGGCTTCCAGCCGGCGTTCACCGCTTCCTGATAGAGAATTTCCCGCCGGATCAGGCTTTCCAGAAGATCCTCGCGACCGACCGGCGGGGCAACCGTCACCAATCCGCCGGGAGCCGCCTGGCGCAGTTGACGCCGCCACTGCCATTCCAGCTCCCCGGCGGTGATCGGGACATCATTCACCCGCGCAATGACCCGCTCCGGATTCTGTTCGCCGGCAAAAAGCGGGGAGACACTTAAAAGGAGGATGCAACCAAGCAAGGTGAAAACAAGGGGATATCGAAATAGCATTATCTATCTCTTTTAAAATTTAAATCCACAAATGCGTTAGGTGTGAGGAGTGAGGCGTAAAAGCCTTTTACCAATCACGCATTACGCTTTACGAATTACGGACTTCGAATTTACCAGCCACCAGCCCCTGCCTTTCACTGCAACGTATTCTTGATCACTTTCTGCCGATAGTTCTGAACCAGGTGTTCGACTTCAATCTTTTTCAGGCCGGTGATCGGTTCCTTGGCCAGCAGGGCGGAAAACACTCCCTTGTTTTCGTAGGCGTCGAGCAGGTCGGAGGCAGCCGCGCTCAATTCGGCGTTGTGGGCCGTGCAGCGGTCCCGCTGCCCGGTAGTGTACTGGAGCTTTTTCTCCAGCTGCTGCCCGGTCGCCGCCAGCTTATCGGACTTATCGTTGGCCTGTTTCAGGGCGGTTTTCAGCTGGCCGTTTTCAGTCTTCAGCTGTTCGTTGCGGGCCTTCTCCGCCGTCATCTTCTCGTTCGTCCGGGCGATCTCCTGCTGCAATTCCCGGATCTGCCGCTGGGCCTTTCCCACCGAGGTCTGGCTGTTCTGCACCAGCCCGTCGTACTCCTCCTGGAGCTTGTCCAGCTGGGTTTTCAGGGTTTCGCTCAGCCGCTGGGCCTGTTCGGCCCGGACCCTTTCTTCCGCGTGGCGGCGCTGCAGCTGGTCCATTTGGCCATTCAGTTCGGCCACCTGTTGAAGATGGGCCCGCTGGGTCCTGCTGTGCTGAAAAAATCCGAAGCCCCCCCCAGCCATGGCAAACAGCAGTACCCCGATCAGGGCGAACATCCAGGGCCGTGCGGACTGCCCGGAGCCCTGCTCCTGCGGATCCGACGCTCGGGGCGGTTCCAGTCCTGAAGGTGGGGCGATCTTCACGCTCGGCGTTGCGGGCGCCTCCGGTGATGGTGCGTTGTCATTCTGCCGGCCGGGAATTTTCATGGCGATTTCCTTTAATCCGTAAGTCGTAAGACATAAAACGTAAGGGGTAGAGATTAAAACCAATTACGCTTTACGCATCACGCTTTACGATGTTTAAAACTTCGCATTCAGATCCACCTGCAGGGTGTCGACGCCGAGCTGTTCCCGCTCGATCTCGTCGGATGACTGCCACTTGGCGCTGAGCCAGGTATTCTTCATCAGACCGAATTCTGCGCCGGCCACCCAGCCCTTGGAGTTGGTGCCGCCGAGGTGGAAGTCGGAATCGGTGAAGGAACTGAGTACTGCGTCGGCCTCGATGTATCGATAGTAGCCGTAAACGTTCCAGCGTCCCAAATCGTCGACCTTTTCGTGGCCGATGGCGGCACCGAACATATAGCCCATATCCTGGTCGCCTTCGAAGAATTCGAAGCCGCTCCGTTCATCCACCTCCTCTTTGTCATAGCCGATATTCTTGACATACTCGCCGAGAAACACCAGATGGATGGGATCCCATAAAGCGATGTCGAGGGTGGCGAGGATGTCGAGTTCATGGAAATCGGCGGCAAGGCCGACGATGCTGTCCCCGCCGAGGTTCAGAATCGGGGTATTGTCAAGTTGCAGGGACCTGGGGGAGGCATCCTCCTCGAGAGAAGTATCCCCTCCAAGGGGGTCCGTCTGCTGCCGCCCCTCGGTGTGGGTGAAATGGTAGTAGGCGGCGGCCATGTTGAAACGGACCAGGTCATGGCGGCCAACGTTGATTCCGACCTGCCCGCCATAGAGCCATTTATCCTTTTCAGACCGCTCGATCTCCTGAATGGGGAAGGCACCGACCGTGGCGAAGGCTCCAAGCCAGTCGAGGTACTGCTGGCGGTAGGTAAGGGCCAGTCCCTCGAAGTTCAGGTCCTTGTCCCAGATTAGGTCGGTAGAGAACCAGGGGTTGGGGATACGGCCGCCGGTGACGGACAGCAGCGGGATCGGCCGCCACTCCAGATAGGCTTGGTCGAAAAGCACGCTGTCCTTGTTGAAGGTATCGCCAAGCGTGTCGTTGGTGGAGATTGGATCATCGTCGTTGCCGGTCGCCAGGCGAAAGGCCGCCTTGAGTTCGTCGGTGACCTGCGCGGCCAGAGAGATGCGGGCACGGTAGCGGAAACGCTGACGATCCTCGGTGGTGTTGATAATGGAGTCAAGATCATTGGGATCCGGAAAAGATTCGAAATTCCCCTCATCAAAATAATCACCCTGATACCGCAGGCGGATGTCGCCGCCGATCTTGATCCGATTCAGCCAATCGGGCAGTTTGATGGCCGGCTGCGCGGGTGCAGCCTGGGTGGCAGGGGCGGGCGAGGAGGTCAGCCGGACTGAACCGTCCGCACTTTCGACCGCTCTCACCGGAGCCCTTTCCTCCCGGATTTCGGCTGCAGGCACCTCAACCACAGACCGCTTCTGCAGCATTACGGCCTCGTCCGCGCTCAGCACCCCCTTCTCCCGCAACAGATCGATCAGGGCGGACAGATCGACATTGCCGCCACCGCCGGAAACCGCGGCAGAGGAATGCATGGGTGCCAACAGAAAACATCCGATCATCAAAAGCCCGCTTAAAAACAGCGCAAATGGCTGCAGCATACTTTCCTCCTGGGTATTTGAAAAAGTAATCAACAATTAGAAGCCGTAATACATTGTGCGTAAGGCACAATAGGTTTTAACCCCTCACTCCTCACCCCTCACTCCTCACGCGTTCCTATCCTCTCGCCGAAATTTTCACATACATCGCCAGCGGCATGTCCGGCGGGGGGGGCTCCCGCAACTGGAGGACGGGCAGCACCTCGAGCAGGGCCCGGTCCATCCGGTCGTCGCCGGAGGAATCGACCAGCTTGAAGTCGATTATGCGTCCGGTGGCATCGAGCTCTATCCGGACCTTGGCCTTGTTGTCCCCTTCGGGCCAGCCTCCGGATTGTTCGAGAACCCTGCGCATCTCCCGGCGGATCTGGTCTTGAAGCATGCGGGTGTACCAGGCGTACTTGCGCAGCAGCGAACTCTCTCCGATGTCGCCCCCGATGAGGGACCGACCGCCCTTCTTGCCGACCAGCCCGAAACCATCCCCCCCGGCGCTCCCCTCGGCATCGACACCGAGGTTCTCGCCGGGCGGCGGCTCATCGGAACTTTCGGCCACATCCTCCTGCGCCTGCGGTTCCGGCTCGATGATCTCCTCCTCTTCCACCTCGGGAGGAGGCGGCTCCTCCTCGGGCGGAGGCGGGGGCGGAGGCGGCTTGACCAGGGTTACCATGGTCATCTGGCCCTTAGGCTTGATCTCGCCGGAAAACAGCAACGCCTTGAGCATCCAGATGCCGAGGGCCAGGAAAAGCACCACCACCGCAATGTAGGCGATCCAGATGGGCTGGAAGCCTTTGTTTTTCTTTGCCATTATGAAAATCCGTATTTCAAGTCCCGAGTCTTTAATACGGTCCCGAGTCCCGAGTCCCGAGTCCCGAGTCCCGAGTCCTGAGTCCTGAGTCCTGAGTACTGAGTCCTGAAGCCTGGACCTTGGACCCGGGACCATGGACCGCCTTTTGACCTTGGACCGCCCCTATTTAACCAACTTCTGCGTCACCAGACCCAACTGAGTGATGTCGAGTTTCATCAGCACATCGAGTATGCCGATGATCTGGCTGTAAAACACCTGTTCGTCGCCGCGGACCACCACCGGCAGATTGGGGTCGGCGGCCTTGTACTGCCGCAGCATGGTTTCGAGTTCGGCCATGGTCACCGGGTAGCTGTCCAGGTAGATCTGTCCGTCGGCGGCCACGGTGATCGCCTTGGTGCTCGGCTTGACCTCGCTGACCACATTGCTCGCCTTGGGCAGGTTGATCTTGATCCCCTGCACGGCGGAGGTCACGGCGATAATGAAGACCACGAGCAGGGTCCAGGCCAGGTCGAGCAAAGGGGTGACGTTGATATCGTCCATCACCTTCTGGTCGTAAAGATCGCGTCTCATGTCAGTCCCCGAATTCCTGGTCCACCATGTTGGCGAACTGGTCGACGAACAGGCCGAGGTCGGCGGCGATGATCTTCACCTTGCTGGCCAGGAAGTTGTAGCCGAACAGGGCCGGGATGGCCACGATCAGGCCGGCGACGGTGGTTGCGAGGGCCGAGGCGACCCCCGGTGCGATGGCCATGATGCTGGCTTCCCCCGCCAACGCCAGGGCGGCGAAGGTGTTCATGACCCCCCAGACGGTGCCGAGCAACCCGAGGAAAGGGCCGCCGCTGATGGCCAGGGTCAGCAGTACCAGGCCGTTGTTGATGCGGCGGTTCTGCTCCATGTAGCCGTTCTCGAGAACGGTGCGGAAGATGTTGAAAGCCTTGGACGAGAGTTTCGGATTCTCCAGGTGGGCATGCTTTTCACCCCACTGGCGCAGATCCTCCACCCCCTTGCGGAAGATGGTGAACAGGGGGGAATTGCCGTATTCCTCCTCCTTCCCGTAAAGGGCGTCGAGATCATGGGCATGGCTGAAGGCGTTCAGGAACTGCTCGTTTTCCCGCTGCATCAGGCGGAAGGCGTAGGTCTTGTTGACCAGCAGCATGACGCTCAGAGCACCGAGCAGAAAGAGCAGGCCGATGATGATCCAGCCGTCGGCGGTGATGTTGTCGGCCACGGTGGCGATAAGCAGGGAGGAGACGCCGCTGCCTTCACCGGCTTCGATGCTGCCGTAGCCGAGCAGTGCGCTGGTCGGCCCCTGGCTCTGATAGAGCGCGGTGAACCACCCGGGCGACCGGGCGGCCCGCCCCAGGATCACGTCGTCCAGATCTCCCCGGAAGGAACGGGTGCCGTCGGGGGCGCCGCCGAGCGCCAGATCGCCGGGGAACCGGGACAGGGCGAAGGGAATGGAACCGCTTCCGGACTCGCGGCCGTCGAGATAGAGGGTTACCGCCCGCTCGGGGGTGATTGTCACCGCCAGATGCTGCCAGGACCCGGCGGTCAGGTCGCCTGCCATCTGCAGGGCGACGACGGTCTCCCCGGCGGCCATGCGGACATAGGGGCGCAGACCGTCGACGGAAATCTGCAGACTGCGCTCTTCATTGCCGCCCTGAAACAGTACGGCATTGTTCTGGGCATCCGCAGGCCGAATCCAGACGGCAAAGGTAAAGCCGGCGCTGAAATCGAGGGAAGGTGAGGACGGGATGGAAATCCGGTCGCCGTCCTGGCGAAGGCTGAGGCCGTTGCCGGCCAAACCTGGAACCCCGAGCGCTCCGCTGAAGGTTCCGGGGTGATTGCCGTAGGCGGTGGCGTCGCGGGGGGCTCCTTCCGCCTGGTCAAAGTGATAGACCAGCGCCTGGTCGGCGTCGAAGGTTCCGCCCGCGTCCTGGGCATCGGCTGCCTGCGCGTTGCCCCAGTACATCCAGATTGTTTCTTGCACCGAGCCTGCGGTGAGTCGGGGCACCTTGACCCAGACCAGCGCCATCTCCTCAGCAACACTGAACCGCTCGACGTGGTATTTCAGCGGGGTCTTGTCATCCGCATCGACGAAGCGCAGATCGGTCCCGTCCTCCTTGCCGCTGCTGAAATCGAAGTTGCCCGAATGCAGCCGCACCAGCACCGGCATGTCGGTCTGGCTTTCGGCGAGACCGGCGGCGCCGGCATCGAGGGTGATTTTCTGCCGAAACTGCCAGTTCTTGTCCCACCAGGCCGATGCCGCCCCCGGCATCATCCCGAGCACAAGCCCCAGCAGCATCCAGATCGCGATTTTTTTGTTAAAACCATTTAAAAACACAGTGAAACCTCCGTTTTAAATTCGGTAACTAGTAGCTAGTAAATAGTGGCTAGTCGTTATTTTCTCACTGCTTTTAAAGCACAAACCCAGTGACCTCGACATCCAGCCACTTGCCGAGGAAGTCGTCCACCACCTTGGCGGGGGTCAGACCATCCCGCGGGCCGAAGCTGGCCGCCTGTTCGACCAGACTGCTGACTTCGGTCAAACTGGAAACGCCGGCCAGGGCACCAAGTCCCGAGGTGCCGGAAGAGGTCGGAACCCCGACGGAACCGAGGGAGAAGCTGATGTTCTGAGCATTGCGCACCTCGGTGGCGGCCAGCAGAATGCGCCCGCCGGCGATGCCCGCCTCACCGGCGTCGATGATCCCCTCGGGAGCGACGAGGATGATGTCGCCAGGATCGGGCTTCTCCTTTATCCCAGCCACACCGTCCGGATCGTAGGTCAGGGCGCGGATGCCGCTGCCAACAGCAGGCGGAGAATAGGAAACTCGATATTCGCCATACTCATCCACATATATAGTTTTGTCTGTCTGGCTGATGGCAGTGCGGGAACCACGGCCGGCATTAATGTCCCCCTGGTCGGCCCAGACAAAAATATCGCTTCCGCCATAAGTCATGACTCTCGATTCAAAGACGTTCAGATCACCGATATTCAAGATCGAAATATCGCCTCCCGCAGTGGTAAAAATACCCGTGCCCTTGTTGGTCCCGCTGTCGTTGATGCTGCTGCGGCCCACGTCGATATCCCCTGCAGCTGCGATGTAGATGTTGGAGGCTCCAGCAGTGGTGCTGATCAATGATTCCACCATTTTGAGATAACCTCTGCCAGCCTGGCGTTCCGTAATCCCCGGCGCCGGGCCAAAAACCATTTCGATGAGCTCGCTGCGTGCTTTTTCGACGATGGCATTGGCATCAGCCGTGCGGCCGTCGGCCTGGGCCTCGACCAATTCCTGTCCGTAAACCTTGAGTGCGGCGAAAAACACGGCAGCGTCCTCCAGGGAAAAGTTCTCTGTTGCGTCCGTGGTGGAAACCTTCGTATCGTAACCCACCAGCACCAGCAGGTCGGCCCCCTCTGACCCCAAAGCCGAGTTTTTTGCACTGCCGCTGGCAACGATTCCTCGCGAGGTTCCGAGATCAAGGCTGTACCCGGCCTGAACAATCAGCGCACCGGGGCCGCCCTGTTCAATGCCGAACAGGGATTCCGTGGCCGTATTTTTCTTCAGTGCCGACTCCACCACGATACTGTTGCTTGCGGAAATGAGAGAAACATCATCCTCATTGAAGTTTTGGCCTACGTACCGAAGATAGCGAATATCTCCTCCGGCGGTGATGTGTGCCATCTTGGGCAACCGAAAGGCGATGTTCTCGATGTTGCGACCGGCTGTTATCTCGATGGCCTGGCCGTCGTCCTTGTGCAGGTCGCTGTTGCGATTTGACGCCTCGGCACTGAAAAACTGACTTTTGTCGATGGACCCATCCGTGGCGTAAACATCTGCGGGATCGTCATCGTTCATGATAATGCCAGAAATGGTTTGCCCAACAGACTCGGCTCTAATGTCTCGCCCGGCAACCAACTGCAGATTGCCCTCGCTGGACGGGAGCATTCCGAAAAGCTGCTTCAACACGATGTCGCGGCCCGCTTGGATCACCACGGTTGCCGGCAGCACGCTTCGCCACCAATCCTTTGCGTCGTCGGAGGGATAAATAGGATGTTCGCCATACAGGACAACGTCCCCACCGATGCTTTGCAGGAACATACTGGTCTCCTCGGTCATACCAAGGGTCCAAGTGGTACTGGAGGATGTCATGCCCTCGTGATCAGGATGAGCAATGAAAGGATCGACCACTGATGCGTGCAGATCTCCCTGAGCGGTGACCTGCAGGACAGTATCGAGTATTTCGAAGGACTGCTGGTCGTCGGTTGCACCTATATTACCCAGGGAGGCAATAGAGGCCGTTCCCTGCCGGTTGAGAAACCTCCCCGACAGGTCGCCGCCGGCGCTCAGCGTAAAGTTGCCGCTGCCGAACGTACCGGCCTGGGTAGTGAAGTCGGCGCCTGTCCGCACCGTCAGGTTTCCACCTCCCAGAGTGGCCAGTCCCTGAGTGGTACTCGACCCGTCGTAACTGGGTTGCCAGGAATATTTCCTCACTCGTCTGCCATTGATCATGACCAGCTTTGAAGTTACCTTATCCCAACCATTCCTGTTGTATCCCCCGATGATCGAACCATCCACATCGACAAAAACATCGCCACCGTGATCGTAATCCCAGTAATCAGTTGCCCCCGCCTGCGCCTCTCCCAGGGTGCGCACGGTTCCCAGTGTGTTTCCGCTCTGATTGAGGGACAGGTTACCGCCGATCCGCAGATCGATGTCGCCGGTGGCGGTCTGGATGACCCCGCCGTTGATGGTCAGGTTACCTTCGGTCCTTACCTCTACGGCACCAGAATAGGAACCGATGTTGAAGGGGATGGCCGAAGAGATCATGGTGCCGCCATTGACTGCGGCGGTGCCGATATGAATGCTGTCACCGGCAGCCAGCGTGACCGGCCCGCTTTCGCTGTAGACCTGCAGATTGTTGCCGATGGTGAGGGTCCCCGTATCGCGAACCGTGGCGGTAAAATCGGCGGCAGCCGGATCTGCGCCTGCCACCAGACTGATACCCCAGGAATCCTGTACGGGGCTCGTGGTCATTACTCCATTGCCATCCCTGACAGTGCCAGTCACTGTCATGTTGCCAGCAGCACGAACCACCAGGTTGCCGAGTACGTTCGAATCCGAAAGATTCAACGCACCGACCGTCAGGTTCCCGTCGGACGTCGCCTCGATTCCGGCTCGCAACTGCAGTGCCTCGATGTCGGTCGATTCGAGAGCCAGGTTATCGAAGAGATCTTCCGCATTGGCGATCCAGGCTTCGGCATCGGCCAGATAGGAATTGAAGATGATCTGATTCAAAGGACCGTCGACCGAGTAGGTTTCCACTCCTTCGGCAATGACCTTATCGGCCCCGATGATCGTGCCCTGCAGATTTATGCCGGTGCTGCCGGCTACGCCGTCCTCTCGGGCAGCTCGGAAATGGATTGATCCGCCTTGACCGCTGCCCGAAGCATCAATCAGCGCACCAGAAGCCATGTTGACCCACCCGTCACGGCTGTTCAGAACCACCGAACCGCCCTCGCCTGCGTCACCGGAAACATCGATAAGGCTGCCTGAGGCAAGAGTGAGATCCTGCCCGGAGTGAAGCTCCACCGTTCCTCCGGAGTCCCCGGACGCATCAAGTGTTCCCGCCAGGCTCACCCCACCTGCGTCAGCGGCCAGGTAAACCTCCTGCGCCCTCACGATATCGGCCGCGGCGATGTTCAGGTCGCCGCTGCGCGCACGCACGGCGATGCGTTCATCAAAACCTCCTTCATGCAGTTGCGTATTGAGGGAGGAAAAATCGGCAACAGCGGCAATGTCCATATCGAAGGAGCCGCCATGGCCATTCTCCGACCCGCGCCGGCCGCGTAATTCGCCGGCCAGATTCACCCCGCCTGTGCCATCAACCAGTTTGATGCTCCCCGCATCCCCCTGCGCACCACCGGAGACGTCGATCAGGGAGCCTGCGGCCAGATCGATTTCACCGTCTTCGGCGATTACCTGGACACGTCCACCGGAAAAATAGGCGTTGCCTCGGTTCAGAATCTTTCCGTTTTCCTCAACAGACACACTGTCCGAGCCGTTCAGGGTCGTGGTCCCCGCGGTATTGTCGACGATGCTGTCGACCCGGATGGTGCCTGCAGCGATTTCGAAGCGTCCTCCGGCATTGCCGGCTTCCGGGATACCGTCATCACCACCGAGAATGGCGACGGTACCGATTCCGCCGTCGATGAGGTAATCAGCTGCTTCATAGGTATCCAGGCTGTTGCGCTCTCCGGTTACCTTCACCAGCGGCGTGCTGACAGTCAAATCTCCATCCAGGGTGAAGGACCCCTGTCCCGTAACCGAAACCTTCTCGGCGGCCTCGATATTGATGGTTCGGAATCCGTCGGTGCGGACATCGCCGTTCGCCATCTGCACGACGTTGGCCACCAGGGTGAGATTGCCGATATCCTCGGCGCTGCCTTCGTTCGATTTTTGCCCGCTGTTGCCCAAGATAATGGTTTGGGCGGCAAGACGGACATCGCCTCCATTACCCACCAGTCGGGCCTCATCGAGGTAAAGCTGGTTGTTCACCTCCAGGTTAAAGCTGCCGTTGAATGCTATGTCCGATTCGCTTTTCAGGCCGATATTGGCGATATTTTCGAACAAGGACCAGAATTCCCTGGTAATGACCAAACCCTGCTCTCCACCGGTGTCATCGCCCTCGACGAAAACGATCCGCTTGCCCAGCAGGTTGACGGTGCTGTTGTCGATCTGGAAATGACCCTCCAGGCCATCCCCCCGCAGTTCGAGATCGTTCGTGGCCAAATTCAAGGCATCGGACACATGAACCTTCGATCCTTCCCCCAACACTACCTCGACATCCGGAGCATTGAAGGTGACCTCTCCGGCCTCGATGGTCGAGTCCTTCATCAGATAGATGCCGTTTTCGCCATCGGCCAGATCTCCATTTTTGCCGCAAGTCAGGGTAAGGCTGGTCCCGGCAACCTGCAATTCGCTGCCTTCCTCCAGGGTGATTTTGGTGGTTTTGTCCTCCTGACCCAGCTCGACGGCGGCAAAGCCGGACAGGGCTCCACCGTCGATCAGCAGTGTGTCCAGATGTTCCGCGGACAAGCCATCGGCAAAACCGAACTCATCCCAGGCGATAGCCGAGGTTCCTTGGCTGGAAGCCGTGACCACCACCTCTGCGCCGCTGAGAGTCATGCTGCCGCCGGTATACAGTCCCTCGAGGGGCGACGCGTTGAGGGTGCCGTCAACAACAGTGGTCTCTCCCAGCAGGGAAATGCTGCCGGCATCCCCTTGGGCGAAGGCGGCCACTTCAAAATCACCTTCCGCCAGCAGGTCCCTGAGTTTGCGTACCGAATAGCTTTTGAGGGCTGCCGCATCTATGTCTGTCCCCTGCCAGGTCTGGTAACCGGCAACGATCCGGTAGCCTTCCTCGGTATACTGAGCGCCCCCCGCCTGGTAAATAGTCCCCAGGTCCGCAAGCACCAAAGCATTTTCGAACTGGGAATACTCATCGGCCAGCTCGGCGTATTGCTCGGCCATCAGGGCGTACTGCTCGGCCTGGCGGCCGTAATCGGCCGCCTCCTGCCGGTATTGCTCGGCCAGAGCCGTATACTGCGCTGCGGAGATTTCGTCTTCGGCGCCAGCGGCCAAAGCCTCGTTTTCCACGGCCAGAGCCGCGCTTTCCGCTGCCAGTTCGGCCTTTTGCCCCGACTGCCGGGTGTAATCCTGCCGGATCTCGGTGTAGGCCGAGGCTACCAGGGCATAATCCTCGGAAACCACCGAGTAGACTCCGTCAGCAACTCCCTCGACCCCCTGCAGATACACCGCTTCGCCCGGCAATTGCTGATCAGGGTCGGGCACCACGATCAGGGCTCCGCTCAAAGGATTGGTGCTGCCGTCGACCCCGGGCTGAAACTGGTAGGCGAAAATCGCCCCACCGCCCGAGACGTCGATCTGGGCCCCTTCAGCCATCAGCACCTGTTCCCCGGAAATGGTCACCCCATGGCCGAGTGCCTCTGTAACCTCTTCATGATCGCGCTCGCTCGCCGAAGTATCCTTTGTGTCATTGAACCAGGTTCCATCGGCGAGAGTACCGTAGGCGGTCGCCCCGGACCCCGTCGTGCGCAAAAGACTGCCTGGGGCCAGGTAAACCCGCCCGGAATTTTCATCGTCACCTTCGCCTGTGGCGATTAAGGCTACAGTTCCGTAGGGCGCTTCGATTGTGCCCCGATGCTCAATACCTCCCCCGGCCTCCAGCGTAATGCTGCCGCCAGCGGATGTCAGGGCTCTGGTGCTGTCGATAGAGCCAGGCAAGGTCGTGATTTTGCCGCCGATCTGGAACTTGAAATCCGCGGTAAGGGCTGAAGAAAAACTATCCTGATCGGCTAAACCTGATCCTGCAAAGGCCGCGAATTCGCCTGCCAGATCATCGGGCACCTCGGGGAATATCCTCCCGGTCATTATAAGGTCGCCGCTGTGGGCCAACTTGCCGGACCAGGTCAAACTATCTGAATCATCACGAAGACGAAGCTGGTAATCGAAATCGCTTACCCGCAATTCCCGGTCGGCCCCCAGGTAGACATTATCGAAGCCTGAAAGCTGAAGGTCCCCGACCAGGTCGATCCATTCACCGGCTAGAACCAGTTGTCCCTCGCCAATAGCCACCGCATCGGCATCCTCAAAGACCCCCACCGAATTGATCAAACGCACCCAGGGAGACTCCAGCCATACGTCCGCATCTTCCCCGGCCGTAATCCTTGTTGTATCCAGAACCAGGGAACGGTCTAATCGGGCGCTAATTTCACCGTTGAACGACAATCCGCTATAGCCGCGCAGAGTGAGGGCATCGAACCCGCCGGCAAGCCAATAATCAAAGTCCTCGCTGTCCAAAGACCAGTTCGTGGTCAAGTCGGTGTTGATCAAGGTCAGAGAACCACCCTGACCACTGGCCCTGTAAGCTTTGGCGAGGAGTTGACCACCCAGTTCAAGATTTGCGAAGGACAAGGTAATCTCCCCCGGATCCCCGCCGATGGGCACCTGGTTCAGTCGATGGTATTTATCCCGTATCCAGGTACGGGTGTCAGGTGCGGCGGATACATCAACAACCGCTCCTTCGGCAATCAGCAGGGTATCGCTCGAGGTTATAGTCACCGAGCCCCCGTCATGGGGGGACTGCGACCGGACCAGACCTGAGGCAGGTGCGGTGCCGGGCTCATTCCAGCCGCCCGCCAGGATGCGGGCCTCTTCACCGAGAATCAGGGGGTCATACCCCAGCGTGGCGAAGGTACTCGAAGCCGTCACATTCACCTCACCAGCCAGGGCTTCCAGCACACCGTTGATCTCCACCCCTGGACCGGAAATGCCGATCTGCCCGGTCGGCCCGACACTCAGGGTGGCACCGCTTTCCACTATGGTTCGGGCGATCCTCGTTTCTTCCTCTGGCACAGAGGGGTCCGGCTTGGCATCGATTGGTTTACCGGAGGCCAGTGTGATTGTCGATGCACCGAGGTATCCAGGCAGCGGCTGTCCATCGGCGGCATTGGGAACCTGCCAAGCCGTGCTGCTGGGGAAGATGCCCAGAGCTTCGTAACGGGATTGTTCGGCACTGGTTTCTGTGTTGAATTCGCTTCCCGGTTGAAGCCGGGCAACCGAAGGTTGAAGATGGACACCGCTTTTTACAATCAAATCTCGAGCACTTTTGAGATTGATACGTGTGAAGCCGCTGTCTCTCAATTGGGTGGTGCTCAGAACCAGTCCTTCATACCCGGGAGGCAACTCGCTGTCCGCCGTCATACCGCTGTCACCCACCAAAGCAGCGGTAACAGTTAAATCCGACGCATGAAGATTGAGTTCGCTGCCTGTCTGTCCGATCAGGGCCAGACCGGTCAGCTCACCGTCCAGGAACAGGGCGTCGCCCTGGATGGTCAGGCTGCCGGCATCGCCCCCCTCAATGTCTCCGTCCTCCGACCACTGGTAGCCTCCGCTGACGTCAATGCGGCTTCCTTGGGCCAACACAAGAGCGCAGACCGGTGAAGCCAAATCTGAAATTGTGACCGTTCCACCATCGAGAATGCCCTGCACGATGCTGTCGCTGCCGCTTACAAGGCGATTGTCGTTCCGTTCCCCGGACACGTCGATCACCGCTTTTTCGCCGAGATAGAAACGGCTTTCATATTCTCCATAGCGGGGGTCAGCTTCAGTGGTTGAAGTTACGTTTTCCAGGAGGGAGTAGGCCAGGTCTCCCGACGGAACATACACCCTGCCCTCCTGAATGATGCGCCGGGCATAAACCGATAGACTTCCCCCCGCCTGCAACCCGATCTCTGCATTTTCAGCCAGGGTGAATTCTCCATTGGTTGATACGGTCAGGCTGCCCAAACCGGCCTCTTCGATCTTCCGTGCAGAAATGATATTGATCTGATTCTCATTGAGTTCGTCTGATTCCGAAAAATCACTCAAAGACGTAGTTGAATCGACAACCCGCACTGATTCGAGGATTGCATCGCGATCGCCCGGACTATTGTTATCCCCAATCAATTCCCCAAGCTGCAGGAAACCTCCCTTGGGCCGTAACAGGCTGAGAAGCCCCTTCGCCTCTTCTTTATTGTCGTAAATCTGATAGGCGCCTATTGTGGCCTGACCCTTGAGGACCCCGTCGAGGACGATACGGGGCGCGATGAGTTTCAGAATGCCTGCATCGGCTCCGGCGACATGGTCGGGGATATATTTTTCGACGTTCTTTGTCGCACTGTACCTGCCCCACTGAGAGGCACTGGCAATGTCGGGTAAGGAACTGCCGGAAACGAGCCCGGTAACTTCGACAGTTCCGGAATCATATTCGATGCCGCCACCGGAAAAATCCAACAGCGCTCCATCGCGGACGATAATATCAGCGGTGTTGCCGGCTTCCTGGTTGAGACCGGAATTGATGATTATGGTACCGCCGGTGGTGGCAAGCTCGGCTGCGGTCTGCTCCTGGGTGTTCAGAACGCCGCTGACATCCCCGATGGCCGAACCCTCGGTAGCCAGGAAACGAATGGTCTGACCCTGCAGTATCCCGCCTTTCTGGGCAAAATAATCCCGCAGTTCCAGGCTGTTGAGGGTTGTTTCGAGCACCAGGGATTCGGCGCCCTTGGTGACCCAAAGACCGCTGACGTCGATGATGCTGTCCTCAGCCAGATAGACTCTCTCACCTGCATCAATAGTTACATTGCCCGAAGGAGCGTCGATGATGCCGCGATGTTCCACTCGCGCCACCGTGTCTTCGCTGTCATAGGAAATGCCGTGAATCTTGATGTTGGCATCAACCTGAATATTTTTATCCACTACATAGGTCTCAGTGGACGGGGTAATCGGGGTACTGGTACGGCTATTTTCCCCTGTACTGACCAGTTTGGAGGCCATCAGTTCTATCTGACTGGCTTTTTCAGGCGACGTGGCGGCCATTGCGTCCCAATTCTGGTATACTTCATTGCCGTACATTCCGATTAATCCAAGATTGGCCTCCAGAGCACCTCCTTCATATACTATTTCTACTAATCCTTGGTTGTTTATCTGCTCACGTACGTTCTCCCAGTTTTGTTCATTGATTGTTATCTCGTTGCCTTCTGCATCTATAAAAACGATGTCAACATCCTCTCCTCTTTTCAGATTTTCCAGATAATTCCAGTTTTCATTGGATATATTTTTTCCTTCGCTTTTTGTTTCTTTCAATACAACCCGTCCTAACTGATTAACTACCTCGCCGGCATTCTCCTGAACCACATTTACCCTATAGCCCAGCTCGATGCGCGTCTGAGACTCAGTCTCCTGCTCCAGCAAAACCTTCGTACCTGCAGCCAATCCGATCTGTCCCGCGGTTGCACTGATGGTGTCCTCGTTGACGACCTTTTGGCCCAGCAGAAAAATCCGTCCACCAACCTCTGTGGCGGTGATAGTTCCCTGATTGCGGATGCCGTAGCCGGAGTCGGTTGCCGCGTAGTCGGCAAGACCCATGTAGTCTTCCGCCTGAAAGGTCAGGTTGTTGTTGATAAAGTTGGTATCGCTGATATTGAGGGTGGAAGCGGTCAGGGAGCCGACGTTGACCTGGGAGCCTTCGCCGAAGAGGATGCCGTTCTGGTTGATCAGGTAGATATGGCCGTCTGCTTTGAGCGTGCCGTAGATCTGACTGGGGTTTTGGTCGTGGATGCGATTGAGGGCGGCCCAGCTGCTGTTGCCCTGCTGCTCGAAATAGGTGGTGGCACCCTTGCCGATGTTGAAGGATTCCCAGTCGATGATGACTTTGGAGGTTTTCTGGTGGATGGTCAGAGTATCGCCTGAATAGTTGGCTTCGGCCACAGTGTCCGGGTCCACGCCTGAGGGAACCGCCACATTGAACCCCGTGGGCAGGGTTCCTTCCGGCACATTGGGCAGGTCGGCGGCGTTGTTGAAAGCCGAATACCGGCCGGCATAACTCGCCACGGGTGCGAAGGTCAACAGCCACACCAGCCATGCAGCACATATTTTTCGCAACATTGTCGCCCCCTATCGAAAATCAGTGATCAGTCATGATTGATCAGTGATCGGTGTTCAATGACTGAAACCTGACCAGAAAATAGATTTGTTATTTAGCGTGGACCAGCAACAAGCAACCTAAAAGTAATATTTCAGCCGGAAATGGCCCCGGATGTCGCCGCTGTCGGCGCGGGCGGTGGCCGAGAGGGCCATGGCCAGGTCGAGCTCGTAATCGAACATCTTCCACAGTTCGCCGCGCAGACCCAGTCCGGTGCCCTGCAGTTCGAACTCGTCCGTCTGATCGGGCAGGGGATCCTTGACCCACAAACGGGCATAGTCGTAGAACAGATAGGGGCGCAGTTCCATCCAGTTCTCCCAGCCGGCCAGTTTGCCGACGTCGGGCAGCAGCCATTCGATGGAGGCGCGGACCCCGTTGTCCCCGAGGGAATCGCTCTCCTTGTAGCCGCGAACGCTTTCCATGCCGCCGGCGGAGAACTGCTCGCTGGACACAAGCGGTTCGCTGGCCACCTGACCCTTGACCGCCAGGGCCAGGTCCATGTCCCAGGGCAGCTGCTGCTCCCGCTCCAGGCCGACATTCAGGTAGAAGTAGTCGCCCCGGGCCTGGTAGCGCTTGCCGGAGAACTCCTCCTCGCTGCCGACCAGACCGCGAAAATGCCAGTTGAGGGCGGCCTGCAGGCGGGTGTTCCCCGTCTTGCCGAGCAGGGTGCCGTTGTAGCCAATGGAGAAGGGGAGGTAGGAGATGGGGGTTTCGGTGTCCTCCTCGTCCTCGCCGACAAAACCGAGGGTTTCCTCGAAATCCTTGTAGTCCACGCCAAAGCTGATGGAGTGGTAATACTTCTTGTAAGGGTCCAGGGGCACCAGATAGCGGGCGCCGAGAATGAAACCCTTGCCGATGACGTTGAAGCCCTCGCCGAAGGCGGTCTCGCTGTCGGTCCACAGGGCGTAGCCGGCCAGGTAATGCTTTTTCTGCCAGGGCGTCGGCAGCACGTAGGAGCCGCCGAGGACCTGCACCTCACTCGGCTCCAGGGGCGCTGTCTGGTACTGGAAGGAGGCCGAATGCTTGCGCTGCCAGAGATTGTCGTAGCGGATCAAGCCATTGAGCCGCAGCTCGCTGGTATCGTGAGTCGAGCGGTTGTTTATTTCGACACTTGCATGCAGAGGCATCCGGTCCTCGACGGTCAGCACCACGTCGTCCACCCCCATGTCCCGGGCCGGCTCCAGCTTGAGCCGCACGGTCAGGTCGGGGTTGGCGTTGAGGGCGTTGAGCTGCTCTTCCACATCGGGGATGTAGATGATCTTTCCCGGCTGCAGCGCGGGCAGCTCCTCCATAATGCCGGCCTTGGTGAAGTAGCGGTTTTCGTTGACCAGCACCTGGCCGATGCGTGATTCGATCACCTTGAGACGGATTTCGCCCCCCTCGACCATCTGCTCCGGAATGTTGACCATCACCCGCAGGAAGCCGTTTTCCTGGTAGAACTTCTCCAGCTTGGTCCGGGCGTCCTCGACGACATCGGCGGTTTTTTCAGGACCGGTAAATTCCATGAGCAGTTCGTCGAGCAGTTCGCCGGGATACAGGGTGTTGCCCTCGACGACGAACTGGCGGATCTCGAAGGTCGGCCCTGCGTCGGTCTCCGCAGATTGTTCCTCAGCCCAGACCGTGGATGCCAGAAACCCTGCCGCAAGGATGAGACTCAAGATGCTTACAGCCAAACGCAGCGTCCTCAACGCTTTTCCTCCATATAAAATTCGTAATTCGTGATGCGTAAGGCGTAAGGGGTAAAATTCGGTCAAAAACCTTGGCTTCATGGCTACAAGCCTTTCTCACCAATTACCTGTTACGCCTTACGATTCACGGCATTTCAGTTTCCGCCAGTGCGCGCAGTTCCCGATACAGGATATTTCCGTCCTTGAACCCTTCCGCCTTCTGCAGAACCTCCCCATCAGGATTCAGGTAGACGACCATCGGGTAGTTTTCCTGCCCGAACTTCTCCTTGAACTGCTTTTCCACGTCCGAATTGATCTTCAGCCAGACGAACCGGTCCTGAAGACTTTTGACCCGGGGATCCTCCACGCTCTCGCCAAGCAGACGCTTGCACCAGGAACACCAGTCGGCGTAGAGAACCAGGACCGCCGGCTTGTTTTCCTGCCGGGCCCGTTTCAGGCCGCTGTCGAACTCCTCGCCCCAGACGATGATCTTTTCGTCGTAGGTACCGGCAGGAACCCGGGACAGAACCTCCAGGTCGAGAACGAGCGCCTTGCCGATCGTCAGGGGGTTGGCGTCCACCGTGAAAGAGACTCCATCGGTTGCCACGATTCTGCCCTTGCGGTCCTCGAGCATGAATTCGGCTCCGAGTTTGGGAGTAAGCCGCGTGAGGATCTTCTGATCCTCGACAAGGATCTGCACGGTGCCGAACGGTTCCTCTATCTCTTTTCCGTTTTCAGCCTGCATTTCGAGAACAACCGAACTTTCCTCGACTTTTGCGACCCTGGTCTGAATATAGGGTGAAAGGTGCAATTCCCTGCCGACCTCAGGAAAGCCGCCGGTCAATTGCACATATCTTTCTGCGGGCAGTACCAGGCTGACGGGAAAAACCTTTTCGCAGGGCAGCTCACGACGCAGAGAGGGATCGGCAGGGCCGAAAGCCTCCTCAGAAGGTACGGTCACAGTGCGGCTTTGGCCGGGAACCATGTCGAGCACCGCGCTCGCCAGTCCGGGCACGACAGCCGCCTTCCCGGCAACAACCTCCTCGGGCCGATACGCTTCCGGATCACGGTAACCGTCCATTCTGGCCCTGTCCGGATCGCGGGCCACTCCCTCGCGGGTAGTGTAGAGCAACCGACCGTCCTCCAGGGTCGCCGTCACCTCGACGGTCACGACATCTCCCGGGCCGACCGGACTGGAAGGAACCTCGGCAGAGGATGCATTTTTCGCCGTATCGATGACCGGAGATGCGCAGCCAGCGGCAAAGAGGGCTCCAGTCAGGCCCAAAAGGCATAAACAGCTGAGACATAACCTTTTCAAGCAGATGCGCACCAGACCGATCATGGAATCTGACTCTCCTCTCCCCTGGAAACCTCAACATCGCAAACCAGATTCTGGCCGGCCAGAGGATGACCATAATCAACGGTGAAAAAGGCATCGTCCACATCGGCAACCTTGCCAACCATAGGACCCGAACGCACCAGATCTCCTTTTTCCACTAGGATTTCCAGCAGATAGGAGTTCTGATCGGCACTGACCCTGGCCCTGCCAAAGGGGGTATCGATCAATTCGCCGACGGGGGCGTGAAAGTCGACCACCACTTCGCTTTCGCTGACTGAAGTCACTTTTCCCGGGATGGCCGGATCGAAGGTCATTTCCTGACCAATTTCGGGATTTTTCCCGGTCCGGCCTTTGTATTCATCGACGGTCATATGCAGCCCTCGGGGGCGCCGCCGCACCTTCGCCAGCCTTATGGTCCCGGAGGGCCTGACCGGGGCCTTGGCCGCGGCAACTTCAATCCCGCTCAAAGTCCCCGGTACCTGACCAACGACGGCCTGTCCAAGCTGAACGGCGATGGCATCAGCAAAATCGAAGGGGGCCGAGCCGCTCTGGGAAACCTTTTCCTGGCCTGCGATCCATTCAAGAGGAGCATCGTTTTTCAGAGCCAGGTAGATGGCGGACCTCTTCTCCTCGGGGCTGATCGCTCCATCCCTGTAGGTGGAGGCGGTCAGTTCGCCATTTTTCAGGCGGCAGACATAATTTATCCGCACCCTGTCACCGCTCCGGAAAGGCATTTCATTCTGCGCAGCCGCCGGATATGACACCAAAATGGCTGCGCCCAACAACAAATAAGTAAATAGAGAGAACTTCATAGGCACTCCGTCAATTCGCGTCATTTATCCGGGCGGCAAAAAAACAAAACCCCAGCCGATAGGGTGCAATAAACCCTCTCGGCTGGGGCTGTTCGATACCTGATAAGGTCGAACCGGTAACCCGGCCTCTGGTGTCCGATACTTTTCGCGGCCGAAAAGGCCGTATTTCCGGTCGCCGGCTGCCTCAAAAGATTCCCGGACGACACGGGAACTTTTTATAGAAGAGAAATGTTAGGAGAATATTTTTTGAATCGCCTTTCTGACAATTTTTTGACCGGGCCTTTTCCGCTTCATTTTTTACACCCCCTCCTTGACCTTCATAGGCGGAGGTGGGGATAATTACAGCTCCAGGAGGCTGGTTACCATCTTTTTCAATTCCATTCTCAACAACAAAGGTCTTTCATATGCATTTGTTTTTTCGTCGTTTTTTCCCCCTGATCACCCTTCCGCTCGCCATTGCCTGCTGTGTGCCGCAACCGGAAGTTGCCTCTCCCGATCCGGTTCGATTGCAACAGCCCGATGCCAGCACCACCAACCCGGCCAGCGCCGACTTCGACCGCTGGGTGGAGGAGCTGGCCATCGAGGCGAGGAGCCGGGGGATCAGTGAAACCACCCTTGCGGACGCCCTGACCGGCCTGCAGCCTATCCCGCTGGCAGTAAAAGCGGCAGGGAAACAGGCCGAAGATGTTTTTTCCGCCCGCCGCTATCTGGAACGGATGGTCTCGGAGAACCGGATTCGCCAGGGCATTCTGCAGATACGGGAAAAAGAGGCTCTTTTTGAAAGGGTTCACGACACCTACGGAGTGCAGCCGGCCTACCTCGCAGCCTTGTGGGCCATCGAAAGCGATTTCGGCAAGGGCAAGGCCCGCTTTCCCCTGGTCGGGGCACTGGCGACCCAGGCATGGCAGGGCCAGCGCCGCGAATTTTTTCGCCGCGAGCTGCTGGCGGCCCTGGAAATCCTCGACCGGGAGGGGATGAAAAGCGCCGACCTGCGCGGTTCGTGGGCGGGGGCGAGCGGGCAGTTCCAGTTCATCCCCACCAGTTACCTCCACTATGCGGTCGATTTCGACGGCGACGGTCACCGTGATATCTGGACCGATCCCGCGGACGCCCTTGCCTCGGCGGCGAATTTTCTCAAGGAGGCGCGCTGGCGGCCGGATCAGGAATGGGGCAGGGAAATTCAGCTGCCCGCCAGGTTCGATCCCGCCCTGGCCGGACTGAAGGTGCGCAAGCCTCTGGCGGAATGGCGGAAACAGGGGCTCGCTGAAGCCGCCGGCCCCGCGGATCGGATGGCCTCACTCCTGCTGCCCGACGGCCCGGAAGGACCGGCCTTTCTGGTCTTCGACAATTTTCGCGTGCTGATGCGCTGGAACCGCTCCAGCTCCTTTGCCCTGGCTGTCGGAACCCTGGCGGACAGGATTGAAATGGGAGTGAGGAGTGAGGGGTAACGGGCCAATCGTCAAGCATTCGTCTAATGACCGCCGTCTGCGGCTGCCCGACGGCCGCAGGCTCGGATACGCCGAATTCGGAGTTCTCGACGGGCAGCCGGTGATCTACATGCACGGGCTGCCCGCTTCCCGCCTGGAAGCCCGCATCGCCGATCGTGCGGCCCGGAAGGTGGGTATCCGCATCATTTCCCCTGATCGTCCCGGCATGGGGCTTTCCGATTTCCAAACCGGCCGCACCCTGTCAGCCTGGTCTGAAGACGTGGGGCACCTGGCCGACAGCCTGTACCTGGAGCGGTTTTCCCTGCTTGGGGTTTCAGGCGGTGGGCCCTATGCCCTGGCCTGCGCCAGCAGCATGTCCCGTCGACTGCGCGCTGTAGGCCTGGTCGGGGCTCTCGGTCCGATGGCGGTTCCCCACCTCGGCAGATCGATGAAGCCGCCGGCCCGGTTCAGTTTCCACCTGGCCCGCAATTTTCCCCGATTGTCCCGCCTGCTCTATGGCGAATTGATCGGCCGGCTGCTGCGGCAATGGCCGGATCTCGTCACCCTGCTGCTGCAGCCTGCCGAGGCCGACCGCCCGGTGCTTGCCGATCCCGATGTCTCGGTTATTTTGACGAATTCGATCAAGGAGGCTCTACGCCAGGGAGGACAAGGCCCGGTACGGGATCTTCAACTGCTGGGGGAGGAGTGGGATTTCGATTTGAACCGGATCGACTGCCCGGTCCATTTATGGCACGGGGAACAGGACGCGACGGTGCCGATCGTGATGGGCCGCTATCTCGCCCATGTCATTCCCGGCTGCCAGTCCCGTTTCTATAAGAAGGAAGGCCATTTTTCCCTGCCGGTCGGGCACATGGAGGAAATTCTTTCGGACATCAGCAGCGGGGTGGGGCGGGGATCGATAAAAAACCTCGTCTAGCCTGTTATTTCGCTGCGGCTACTCTTCTTTCCACCACAGAGAAGGCCCGGCAGCGCTGCAGGGAGTAGCTGTTCCAGGTCCGGCTGAAAACCTTGATGGCGATGTCCGGGCAGATGCTGGCGCACAGGGCGCAGCCTGCGCAATTCCCCACGTCATCAAATCTGGCAACCGGAAATCCCTGCTCGCTCACCTGTTCCTTCAGGGTGATCAAGTTTCTGGGGCAGGCGGTTGTACAGAGAGCGCACCCCTTGCACCTGTCCTGGTCAATTTCTATTCCCACCGGCATATCCTGTCTTTTCGGCAACAATGGAAAACCCCCTCCCTTCGAGAAGGGGGGGCTTGAAACCGGCAGAGTCTATGGCCCTTTAGGGAAAAAGTCAACAGAACAGAATTTGCAGCACCACTGCAAACGCGCACCATCCTCCAAAAACATGCATTATTTCAAATTACCCGCTGCTTTGTCCCGGTGGGAAAAACCCAGACCTGCCAACCCCTCCCGGAGATCCTTGAGTGCCGCCTCGATCAGGGCTTGTACCGCAGCCTGATCGGTTCCGGTAGCGGCCAGCAGGATATCCAACTCCGGCATCTCTCCCGGTTCACCTGCCAGGGATTTGATGTAGACGGCGGGGTGGGCGGGAACCACCCGGCGGAGCACCGGCTCGAGCAGCGATTCGTCATTGCAGCAGACGGTCAATGTATGCAGGGCTGAAAGACCGCCCTGGAAGGTCTTTTGCAGAAAAGGCTGCATGGAGGTGGTAAAGATTCCCTTCAGTTCCGGGGGTACGCCGGGCAGACTGATGATGGTCGTTTCGCCGGCTTGCAGCAGGACTCCGGGAGCGGTACCGGCCGGATTGGTCAGCGGGATCGCCCCTTTGGGAAGATAAGCCATCTTCTCCCGGGCCGGGTTGAGCCCTCCGAATTCGAGAATGCCCCGGGCATGGAAGTCATCGTAGCTTTTGCGGATCATTTCCCGGGCCTGTTCGTGCAGTTCAAGGGGAAATCCGACCCCCTCCGCCACAGCCGCAAGAGTGAGATCGTCGGCCGTCGGGCCCAGCCCTCCCGAGGTGAGGATGACTTCCGGGCGTCGGCCCAGTGCCGCCCCCAATTCCCCGGCAATGGTTCCAAGATCGTCCCGCAACACCGTGCTGCGCACCACCTGGCCGCCAAGCCGATGAATTTCGTGGCAGAGCCACTGCGTATTGGTATCCAGAATTTCACCGTTGAGAATTTCATTGCCGATAATGAAAATTTCCACGAAAACCGGTTTTGTCATAGCTTCAATTCCCCCCAGCGGTCACCCCTCCGAACGACCGGCTTGCGATCAGCGGAGTCTCTTTTCACAAAGACCCCGCAACTTCTTCCTTTTTCATTTGAACCTTCATCAAGCGTAGCAGCAATTATCATTATTACAATCGAAAGAATCGTATCTAGTCTAAACGAGTGAGGTTACAGCGTTTCATCGCCGCACCCTGAATTCGTCGGGAGGCGATTCCGGGTCGGGGGAGCCGCGGAAGGTCCAATAGAGAAAAGCCAGGGAAGGGGCGAGAATGATCACGCCGAAAGGCAGCACGGTGAAAAAGGCGATCAGGGTTTCGCGGGGAGCTGCCGCCTCGGAGATCGTCAGCTGGCCAAGCAGAAGATCGGGGTAGAGGGCGACGCCGAAACCGAGCAGGGTGAAGGCCACTGTCGCCCCCGCTCCAAACTGTGCCGCGAAAAACTTGCGTCTCCAAAGCAGAAACTCGGTTGCGGCACCAAAGAGGACTGCCAGGGAAATGCACACCAGGGTCCGGGGCAGCAAAAGACGGGCAGCGAACCCGGGGGCGTCGAAAAAGGCGACGGGTATTTCCAGCGTGGTCAACATCCCCAGCACAAGAGCCGCAATCATGCCGCGACGGCGGAAGTCCTCCCTCAGGTCTCCCTGAGTCCTGACCGTCATGTAGATGGGAGCGAGGTAGGCACAGATG
The DNA here is from genome assembly GCA_041390365.1 of Syntrophotaleaceae bacterium. Taxonomy (NCBI): domain Bacteria; kingdom Pseudomonadati; phylum Thermodesulfobacteriota; class Desulfuromonadia; order Desulfuromonadales; family Syntrophotaleaceae; species Syntrophotaleaceae bacterium. Next base: position 88,490 of record JAWKQB010000005.1, read on the forward strand.
GCCAGGCCGATCAGTCCGCCAACAATGGTAAACGGAGTGATCCAGTCCCAGGGGCCTGTCGCCGCGCCTTGCGCCGTCAGCCTCAATTCTCCCCCCGCCGTAGCGGCTACGGCCATGCCCAGGGCCAGGGGCGTGAGCATGCTGGACACTTCGAAACTGCGGGCAATGAAAGGCACCCCCCGGCCGGTTTCACGCCCGAAATGGCGAAAGGCGAAGGCGGCACCGCGAAAGTTGATCCCCACCAGCGCGATCACCAGCGGGACCAGCAGGGCGGTAAAAAGTGTGGAAAAGGCCCGGGGGAAGACCATGAACAGCACCACGACGACGTAGATCAGCCAGACGTGATTTGTCTCCCAAACAGGACCGATGGCTTGAAACAGGCTTTCACGCTGTTCCTTTTTCCGGGGCCCGGAGGCCAGGGCGGTCCAGATCCCGCCGCCGAAATCCGCTCCCCCGAAGGCGGCGTACATGATCAGACCGAGCAGCAGGGCTCCGGCAGCCAGGTCAGAGAGAGTCACCATGAACATCCTCCCGGGAACCGTCCGTGGAAGGTTCGCGCTTCAGCAGCATTTTGACCAGTCCGCCGGTGAGCAGGATATACACGATCAGAAAAACGGCCAAAACGATGGCCAGCCCACCGCTGGGATTGGCCCCCTCCGCAACCTTCATGACACCTTGAATAATCCAGGGTTGCCGGCCGAATTCGGTGACCAGCCAGCCGGATTCGAGGGCGATCAGGCCGAAAGGGGCGGCCGCGACCAGCAGCCAGAGCAGGGGGCGACTGGCGGCAAAATTCCGCCTGCGCCAGGCGTGCCACCAGAACCATCCCGCAGCCAGAGCCATGATGAAAAAGGAACCGACCATGAGCTGAAAGAATGGATGCACCCAACGGGGGTCAGGCACCTCATCGGCGGGAAAATCGTTCAGTCCGACAACGACGGCATCCGGGTCCTTAAAAGCGAGCAGGCTCAACATCTTCGGTACGCGAAGAGCGAAATGGACCTCGCCCGTTGCCGGATCCGGCCAGCCGCCGAGAATCAGGGGAGCTCCCGCCATTGTTTCGAAGTGAGACTCGGCCGCCGCCAGCTTCGCGGGCTGGTGGCGGGCCAGAAAAGACGCCGACCAATCGCCGCTGAACAGCATGAAGGGCAGGGTCAAGCTGCCCACCGCCATGGCCAACAGCAGCGCCTTCCTGAAATAGAGGCTGTTCTGCCGCCGCAGCAAGGCAAAGGCATAGATTCCCGCCATGCCGAAGGCCGTGGCGGTGAAGGCTGCCAGAGTGCCGTGCACCGCCTGATGGGCGAAAGCAGGATTCATCATCGCCCGCAACGGCGAAATGTCGGTGAGTGCGCCGCTGTCCAGTGTGAAGCCGGCCGGCGTATTCATCCAGGAGTTTGCACTGATGACGAAAACGGCGGACAGGGCGGCCGACAGAGCCAGGGGGATGGTGCACAAGAAGAGGGCCCGTCGCGAGAGACGTCTTTCTCCGTAGATGTAGAGGGCGAGAAAAATGGCTTCGGTGAAAAAGGCGTAGCCTTCCATCCAGAAGGGCATGCCGATCAGCGGCCCGCTGAACTCCATGAACCGCGGCCACAATAATCCGAGTTCGAAGGAAAGTACCGTACCCGACACGGCACCTATTGCGAACAGCAGGCCCGCCGGGCGGATCCACCGGCGGGCCATGTCGTGGTAGAGTTCGTTGCCGGTTTTTAGAGAGATCCCCTCGGCAAGCATCAACATCAGCGGCAGTCCGATGCCGATGGTGGCATAGATGATATGAAAGCCGAGGGATATGCCCATCAGGGCACGAGCGGCCAGAACATTGTCCATGATCGGCCTTTATACCGGCAACGCCGGCGGTTTGGGTTTTTCGGCCTATCTGCCCGGCAGCCTGCTGGAGGCCTGCCGGTCCATGCGCTCTTTTTCTTCCGCGTAATCGATGCTGTAGCGAGCCCAGGGACGAACTTTGAGCCGGGGATATCCAATCGGCTCCTCCGTGCCTTCGCAGAGGCCGTAATCGCCCGTATTGAATTTTTCCAGGGCCCGGTTCACCTCCCGTAGAAGCTTGTATTCCTTTTCGAGAACACGCAGCTGTACGGTTTGCATCTGATTTGTCGAAGCCTGATCGATCTCTTCCATGTTGTCGTCCGGATTCGATTCGAAATCCCTGACCCTCATGAGGTCAATGGATTTGATCACCTCCTGGCGTTTGGTCAGCAGCAACTGCCGGAGTTCGTCCAGCTGCTCTTCGGTCAACTCTTTGGGTTCATTGCTATATGCCATGGCAAACGTGGCCCCCCTGTTTCAATTTTGGGATGTGGTTGCTGTTTCCGGAAATATTAGGATCTCTCCGCCGGATGTCAAGACGGTTTTCCACATCAGCCTCTTCTGGTACAGCATGCAGGGCTCTTATCGCCATGAACCAGCGGACCCGGATGTTTTTTTGTTAGAAAACTGTTAGAATTCTAACCGGGAACAATTTGATGTCCCTATAGTGGACCGGATAATACCCATTGTTAATAAAAAGGACAATCAATGGAATTCATCCATAATTGCCGGTTAGTGACAATCAACATCGGTTTATACAAAAGGTGGAGAGTGGCAACCGGAATTGTGGTTGTGTTTTTTCTGGCAAGCCTGAGCGGTATTTTGTATTCGCCTCTGGAGGAGTGGTCGGCGAAATTCGCTAACAGAAACTACAATGGGGAGGGATTGATCGAAATACTGGAAGCGTTCTTTTGGCTTTCGGCCTCGCTGGCCTACCTTTTCCTGCTGATCAGAAACGTCAGGCAAAGAAGATGGACGATGACTTCAACCTGGTTTCTGTTTTTCACCTGTTTCTGTTTTCTGGCATTTGGCGAAGAGGTCAGCTGGGGACAGCATATTTTCCATTTTCAACCGACTGAAACTGTTATTTCCTTTAATAAGCAGAACGAATTCAACATCCACAATCTGAACCTGTCGAAAATATTTGACCTGGAAAAAGAATACAACCTGACCTATTTCCTGAATCCTCTTTTCTATGCCCTTTGCGGAATCCTCTGGCTGGTCGTTCCGCTGCTGAAAAAAGCCGGCTGGCTGCAACGAAACCGTTTGTTTGCAGCACTGCCGGCTCCTTCCTACCCTACCGTCCTTTTCTTGGGCGCCAATATCGCCGCTTATATCATCGTGGACAAACTGTTTTTCGATATCGGTGAGATCTTCGAGCTGGCCCTGGCTTTAACCGGCCTCATGGTTCCACTGGATATAATGTTCGACGACAGTATTCAACCCGCAGCTTTTTCCTTTTGTAAAAAGGCGGCCTGATTCTCTGCAGCGGCTTCGAGCCATCCGTTTCGGGATGGCTCGCAATGCGGCAGCTTAAACCGTGACCACGCCTTTGACTCTGCCGACCATACCCCCCGCTGCAGCGGCGATAGCACCGAGCAGAAGAGCAAAGAAGGACCAGATGGCAGCCTGCGCAAGGGCATCTGTAATCTGCTCGGCCCTTTGGGTCACCTGTTCGCCGAACTGCTGCACCTGCTGCCGCGCCTGCTGATAGGTGTTCACCCACCGATCGACTGTCGACTCGGCTTCCTGTTCGCTCATATCGGTGTACTGCGTCAAAATGCCGGTGATTTTTTGTTTATCCTGAGGTGTGATCTCAGGCTGCTGGAAAACTTGGCGGATGGTGTTGGTCAGTTCGGCGACCGCATCCTCGCCGCCTCTTTGCCTGATCTGTTCCATGATCTGCTGACCCTCCTGCATGATCGCCTGCATCGGGTCCTGTCCGGTCATCATTTCCGCCATCCCCGGCGCCACCGCCGACATGAACTGCCCGGCCATTCTCAGGGTATTCTGCATCAGGTTGAAGGTTCCGCCGACAACGGCTCCCAACAGGTTGGCGAGAAAGACCATGCTGATGATAAAGGTAAGCGACCATGTGACCAGACCGTGCAGGGCGCCATCCCATTTCCTCTGCATCCCGGCGAACCGGCTGGTCACCCACCCGCCGATAAACAGGGAGATGATCCAGCTTAAGATCCACCAGATGGTCGTACCGATGCCGAGACCGCCAAAAGGATTCTGTTCGGTAGCGGGATTCACCGCAAACAATCCGATCGCCATCCCCAGCAGAACCAGCATCATCATGGTCACCAGGGTTATGGAAGTACCGGCAAAAATGGCCCGCCAGGAAACGTTCGATATGGAATCGGTTCGCGGCAATGCTTGTCCGTTGGTCATAAGAACCTCCTGTCGAATCGGGTGTTTTCAGATACGGGGCATAATTAAACTCTTCAAACATGCTAGCACCTCGATAATCGGAATCAAGGGGCGGCATGGAAAATATGACCCGCTCTTCACCGGTTCCAGGTGGTAAGATCCAGATCTTGCAACAGTCTGCTGACTGCCAGTTCCTTGGCCTTGGCTTCGATGTCGACAGTGGCCGTCAGCGATCGCCAGGGCTCCGGAAAATCGGCAGGATCGATGTAATCGGCATGAACCCGCGGATCGGAGGAACCCCAGCCGTGCCGGGGTGAGGAAAGGTGAAAATATGGCTCACGCCCGGTTCCGTGCCAGGTCTGGACAGTCCGTTCGGTGGCTTCGGCAACGCTCAGACCATCACCGTTGCACCGGTGGTGATGGACGTCGAAAATAAGCGGCACCCGCAGTTCGCGGCAAATGGGCAGGAGATCGCTTACGGTAAACAGGCGGTCGTCATTTTCCAGGGTCAGTCGCTGCTGCAGGGCCGGGGGCAGTCGGGGGAAAACCTTCACGATTCTGCTCAGCGCAGCTCGCTTGTCGCCATAGGCGCCCCCGCCGTGAATGTTGATGACATCCGCACCGACCAGTTCTGCGACCCGGGTCTGGTACTCGAGTTCGGCGATGGACGCCTGCAGCACCTCCGGTTTGGGAGCTGAAAGCAGAACGAACTGATCAGGGTGAAAACTGAGCCTCAGATTCCGGCTCCTGGCAAATTCGCCGGCTTTGACGAGCAGACCGGTAATCTGTTTTCCGTCGGGCAGGTCCTCGAGCCGGTAACCGACCAGGGGATGAGTGAACAGCGGAAAAAGTTGAGAAAGAATACGAAAAGCGCCGAAGCCGAGACGATGGGTCTCGACCAGGGCGGCCAGCAGGGAGCCTGCGTTGTGCAGACACAGTTCGTTTAATCTGGCAAGCTGACTGGAGCGCTCCAGATTCAAAAGGGATTTAGCGGTCGTGCGGCGAAAGCGGATGGGAGCTTCATTGAAAATGCAGCATAAACCGAAGCGCAGCATCGGACCCTCCCCTCTCCGAGCCTTCTCGGGCTGTTTCTTCAGCCGTTGAAGGCCGGGTTGGCACTCGCTGCCGAAGCGGGGATCACTTGGAATACAGCTCCACCACCAGATGTTCTTCAAAGGCGGGGCTGGTCATTTCCTGCCGCTGCGGCAGAGCCTTGACCTCGCCGCGGAAATTGGTTCGATCGAGCTCCACCCAGGAAGCCAGCCCGCGGCGCGGCGCGGCTTCCAGGTTTTCGTTGATTCTGGGAATCTTACGGCTTCTCTCCCTGAGCTCGATGACGTCTCCGGGCCGTACCAGGCTGGAGGGGATCGACTCCTTGCGGCCATTGACCAGAAAATGACCGTGATTGACCAGCTGGCGGGCTTCGGCGCGGGTCGTGGCAAAACCAAGTCGATAAACGATACTATCAAGGCGCCGCTCGAGCAAGACCAGCAGATTTTCACCGGTCACACCCTTCATTCGTTCGGCCTTGCGGAAGAGATTCCGAAACTGCTTTTCCCGAAGTCCGTAGGTTTGCCTCATCTGCTGCTTTTCCCGAAGCTGCTTGCCATACTCGGACACCTTGCCCCGGCGCGCTCCGTGCTGCCCTGGCGGATAATCCCGGCGGCGAATGCCGCATTTATCGGAAAGGGACCTGTCACCCTTGAGATAGAGGCACTGGCCGGCTCTTCGGCACAATCGACAGGTCGGTCCCGTATATCGTCCCATGGATGTTCTCCTTTCTATAGGTGACCATATTACTCCTGTTTCAGGTCAAAAGAAAAGGAAAGTCGACAGCACACGGACGAACACGGACTGTCACGGACCTGCATGGACAGAAGTTTTTCCCTGTCAGTCCGTGTGCCTTTGCCCGTGGAGATGCCCGGCCACTTCCCGGAAATAATCATCCAGATCGCCGTCCACAAAATAGCGGTGGGGCGCCGGGGGCAGCATGACCGGGCCTTTGTTGACGATGATGGTGGTGGCGCGCGTACCCTGGGGAAGGTAGGCGGCGGGGGCGACCTGGAGGGAGGATCCGAGAACGAGCAGAAGATCGCAATGATAGACCAGACGCTCAGCCTCACCCAACCATTCGAGGGTTTCCCCGAAAAACACGATTTCCGGCTTGATCACCCCAAGACAGGAAGGGCAGAAGGGAACCGGAGGCATGGGACTGCTGCTCATGACCTTTTCCCACCAGTCGTAGGTGAGATCGGCGAAGCGCTTGCTGCAGGAGGTGCAGTCGGCGGCCCGGGGCGAGCCGTGCAGTTCGACCACCGCCCGGCTGCCGGCCAGCTGGTGCAGCATGTCGATGTTTTGGGTGATCACCGCCTCCAGCAGGCCTTTCTGCTCCAGGTCTGCGAGAAAGCGGTGGGTGAAGGTCGGTTCGATATTTTTCACCATGCCGACAAAATCCCGGCAGAATTCGTAGAAATACCGGGGGTCCTGCCGGAACCAGTCGATCTCGAAAACCTTTTCAGGATCATAGAGACGGGTGACATAAAGTCCCTGCGGACCGCGAAAGTCAGGAATTCCGGCTGCAGTCGAAAGCCCCGCCCCGGTCAGAACGACCACGGACCTGGCCTTTTGAATCATTGCGGCGCAGCGAGCCGGTTCAATGGATTGGAATGATGACATCGGCCGTATCTCAGGGTCGAAAGAGTTTAAGCGCCTTGTTTGACTCCCGAAGAAGCCTTCAACTCCCGCCAGCGCTCGGCGGTATAGGTCTGGTAGTTGATTTCCCCCCGGCATTTGCGGCAAACCACATTCCTTCTGCGACGCTCGGCCGTGAGGGTCCAGCAGCCGTTGCGACACTGAACAATGTAACGCGGCGGGCAGAAACGCCGGTCGTGGCAGCGCTCGCCTGAACCGCCTATCTCAAGGGCCTTGGCCTGCCAGACGGCATCGTGATTGTGTCGGTGCCCGACCAGGGCGTGGGCGATTTCATGCAGCAGCGTATCGAGAATTTCCTCATCCGATGCCTGTCGGGCGAACTGCAGAGACAGGGTTATCCGCTTTTGCCGATACTGGCAGCTGCCTGCACGCCGGACGGCATGGTCGAAATCGAAACGCCAGGCGGCAAGACCATGCTCGGCCAGCAATTTTTCGGCGAGGCGGCCAACGCGCTGCAGGCCTTCCGGCGAGCGAACGGTGGATGCTGTGAGTTCGCCTTCTATCAAGGCCAAAAGGCCGTAGGGAACGGCGTACTCGTCGTCATTGTCGCAGATAACGTGAGCCCTTTTGGCATTCAGGCGGACGATGCATCCTTCAAGCAACTGGCGCCGGCAGGAGAACCGGACCCTTTCCCCGACATGGAGATTGCCGGGCGAGAGAACCTGCCGCGGCAGGCTTTTCGGCGGGGAGGACTCTTTTTCGCCAATGGCGGGCACTGCAGGGGCATGCAGCGGCAGCAGGCAATCCTTCAGTATTCGGTAGCTTTGCCGGTCGGTGCCGAGGATCAGGGCGTGCACCGATTCGAGACGGGCTACCGTTCCTGTCAGTTCACGACCCTGGTACTCAAACCGGACCTGAGCGCCGACCAGGGTGGAAGATCGTCTCTGGCAGGGCATGGCAACTCCTGGTTGGGGTCATCGACCCATGACACATTAGGTGTGATGGCCTGATTTAGGCATCGAATCCAAGCTCCCCCACCACGACCAGCTGGCGCACCAGAGCGTATCTCCGCACCTTGATCCGAACCAAGGCACAGTTGGACGATTCTACAAACTCTCCAAGCCCGGGGTGCCGATCAAGATAGGAAGTTATCAGTTTCTGCCGCTCGAGCCCGGTGACGTCTCTGGCATTGCCGAAAGCGGACACGGCGAAAATCTGATCCAGATCGGTATTACTGTTGCGGCTGTCGACGAGCAGGCTGACCCGGGGATCGTTCTGGAGGTTGTTGAATTTCCGACTGCCCTTTTTCGTTGCAAAAAAAAGCTGTTTCAGATCCTCGCTGAAGGCGAAACCCACCAGGGACGTATAAGGTTGTCCCTCCTGACTGGTCGCCAGCACGCCAAGCCTTTGGGAGGACAACAGATAACAGATTGTTTCCTGCAACTCGTTTTCCATGAGACGATTTCCCTGCCAGGTCTGTTGATAGGAAGAATAAAGCGATGCCCGGGTCCGACAGGTCCATAGCATACCAGAGGATGGAGGTCGGCAGGAAACGTTAATTCGGTAAACAGAAAAAGAAACGGGATTCCGATCCCGCCGGAATCCCGTTTCACGAGGCTGCTGCGACTTTCAAGGCCGTTTTTCCGCAGTCGGAAACATCCTTTTTGGTCTGGAGCGATGAAAGGAGAGGTCGCCGCTCTTCATCGATTCTTCCTCACAAATGGGGCAAAGCCGGGGTGGATAGTCGCGATTGTAGAAGTATCGGCCACAAATCGTACAGATCTCGTTCATGATAGCCTCCTTGAGGGCTTTGTCAGACGACTCATTCGGTCTCGGGCTCGTAGAGCATTTCGAAAATTTCCGGCCGGCAGGGGAACTTGTAACCTTTCGTATCGGTGCAAAGATATTCACCGGGGTAGACCACGAAAATATTCTGATACAAGGTATCTGCCGGGTGGATTACCGTCCTTTGGGAAACCCGGAATGCTTCAATGATGTTGGGTCTGGTGCGAAATCTGGCCATATTTCTCCCTCTGTTGGACGGGGAGAGTAAACAGTCCGTCTGTTTTGTTCCTGTAAGGGAATTGAAATTTTTTGGTTAAGGGAAGAGATGTTAGAATAGTCCTACCGCCCGTGGCCATAACGGCCATTGGACTTGGCTCGGGAAAGGGGAAAAGATGAAGCCGATTCGGATAACTCTTGAAAAACTTCTTTTGGGCCCGGCCATAATGCTGCTGGTGGCCGCCTGCACCGGCGCCGCCCCCCCGGAACCCATCTTTTTCGATATTGCAGCGTGGGATTCGGGCATCCGCACCATTGCGCTGACGGAAGTAAGCTATGCACCCCGCTATCAACCACCGACGGATTACGACCTCGAAAGGGACCTGCGCATCTTTCTGCGCAGGGAGTTGGAAAGAAAAGGTTACCAGGTCGTGGTGGTCGGGGATGAATGGAACAGACCGAACACCGATAAGCAGTCAGCAGAACAGTTGGTGGCCAATGTTCCTACCGAAGCCGATGCGGCGGTGGCCCTCCACGTGGACTTCCTGTTCCTGCCCTCCACCCTGGGGGAAACCAATCCGCCCCCGTCAGCGGAAATCGCCGCCGAAGCCCGTCTGATCACCAGGGAGCCTGTTCGGGAAATCTGGCGGGATTGGGCTGATGCCACGGCGGGCGGAGCAGGCGGATGGCCCGTGGCCTCCCGGCTCTTTCTGTATCAGCAGGCGGTGCAGGAACTGGCGGACAGACTCTTCGATACCCTGCCGGATGCCGGGAAAGCAGTCGCGGGGGATCGGGTGAGGAGTGAGGAGTGAGGAGTAAAGTCAACTGATACCTGACTCTACTCCATCCCTCTCTCATAGTTGAAGGGAGAGGTGCCAGGAATATTCTGACCTCTCTTCAAGGCCTCGATAACTTTTTTACCTTGAGGGGAAAAGGGGCCTATGTGGCTCAGCTCGATGAAGAAACTGCCGCAGCCCATGGACTGAAGTTCATTCAGCCGATCGAGAAGGGAAAAGTCGGTCTCCGGCTGCAGCACGCTCAGCCCGTTGCGCTGATCCAGCCGATACCCTTCCCCCCGGTCGGACTCGATCCGGCTTCCCGGTCGCAGCTCACGAATGCGGATGCGGGAGGTGAGAAGGGGTACGGTTCCATAAACGATGATGGAGGCCTTGCATCCCCTGTTCCGCGACAGCAGGGCGCGCAGGTTCTCCCGATCGTCCTCAATGTAAAGAACCGTCTCCTCCGCACCAAGCTCTTTCCAGGCCAAAACCGCCTGACTGTTGAGGGAAAACAGCCGATAACCCGCGATCAGCCGCAATCCCGCCAACCCCTGCAGAAGGCGGAAATGGCCGAGGTTGTTGAGGCGGAAGGCGGTGTATCCCTTTTCCACCAGATTTTCCACCGCCTCCCGATATGCCGGCCAGTCCCGGTCGAACAGGATGAATGGCAAATCCCAGACAACTTGCTCCTCCCGATCAGCCGACCGCCGATGTCCCTGCGCCGGACCGGGCAGCAGGGGAATCACTACACGGTCGACAAGGGGATCGTTGAGGATATGCGCGTCCCGAACCTGCCCCACAACCAAGGAAATAGTGCGCCCCTCTACCAGGCGGGGCGGGGTTTCCGCCAGCAGATCGGCGAGTGCCTGCCGCACATGTTGATGACGCTTCTCCCGGCGATAGCCTGCCGCCAGCTTGCTCAGTTCCCGGTAGAATTCCCGCCTCACCTCCTTCAGCCGGCTGGGGGGAATGACCACGGGCGGCAAGGAGTTCGCCTGGATTTCATCCAGGCGGAAAGGTTCGTCGCCGGTTTTTTCAAATACGCCGCGCAGGGTCTCGAGAGTCAACGGGCTGGTGGACGCGGGATGAGCCGGCACGGCATAGCTGCGCTGCAGCCGGCAGGATCCGCTCTCTCCACTTAAAGACAGGGTTTCCCCCGCCAGTTCGATTTTCAGCCTGACCGGCCAGGGCGAAGAGGCCGCCTGATCCAGTTTGCGGCGACAGGCCGCCTCGCTCAGCGTAAAGGCGTGTTCGGAAGAAACCTTGAACACCGTGTCGCCGACCTGGAAGACCCCCCTGAAGGGGCTGGGAACCGTTACTACAGAGCCGGCCTGGGCCAGTTTCACTGTACGGCCGCCCAGCTCCAGTTCCCGCACGGTAAATGCGGTGCCGGCCCGGTCGCTTTTCGGCTGAACCCGCAGCCGGTCGCCGGCATGGAGACGGTCCCGGGTCTTGAAGGTGATGCGGCCGCCCTGAACCGCCTGCACCTCGCCAAGAAAGCGGCCGGTCGCTCCCTTGAGCGAGGGGATGGCAATGTCAGTGGGGTTTGGCCCGGCCAGAAACCCTTTGGTCGGCAGCCGGCCGAAGGACTCCTTGAGCAGCTCCTTGGCCTCCCGGACCACAGCCCGCCTCTCCTCGGGCCCCGCATCCAGAGCCCTGCGGTAGGCGGATACCACATTCACCACGTATTCGGCGCTTTTCATGCGCCCCTCGATCTTGAAACTGCCGATACCGGCTTCGGCCAGTTCCGGCAGCAGATCGATGGCCGACAGATCGTTAGGGGAAAAGTAGTAGCCGTCCTTGCGGAAAGAGCGGTAGCTTCGGCGGCAGGGCTGAGCGCAGCGGCCTCGATTGCCGCTCTTGCCACCCAGCCAGGAGGAAAAATAGCACTGCCCGGAAAAGGAGAAGCAGAGGGCGCCGTGAATGAAATGCTCCAGATCCAGGGAGGTCTTTTGACGGATGGCGGCAATTTCTTCCAGAGTCAGCTCCCGGGCGAGCACCACCCTGGAAAACCCCATCTCCTCGAGCATTTGAACGCCTGCGGCGTTGTGAACGGTCATCTGGGTCGAGGCGTGCAGCTTCAGCCCGGGAAAGTGCCGCCGGGCCAGCCGCCAGACCGCCAGATCCTGCAGAATCACCCCGTCGACCGCCAGCGCCTCCAGGTCGGCCAGGATTTCCGCCAGACGGGGCAGTTCAGCCTCCTTGATGAGGGTATTGACCGTGACATAGATCCGGCGCCCCAGCCGATGGGCATAACCGAGCATTTTTTCCAGTTCGGAAAGACTGATATTGCGCGCCTTGGCCCGCGCGGAAAAATCCTGCAGGCCGCAGTAGACGGCATCAGCCCCCCCCTCCATGGCGGCAAAAAAAGCCTCCGGGCTGCCGGCCGGGGCAAGAAGTTCGGGTATATCGCGTCGGTGGTTCATGGTTCGGGTTCCAAAGACCAGGTCACAGGGCACAGGTTTCAGGTTTCAGGTTTCAGGTGCCTTGCCTTTGCCGTCCACTCCCCTGTGACGCAGCCGGAGCGGAGGGGGCGGCGGGCGAAAAAGGCGGAAAAACTGTCTGAGGGAGCGCAGCGAGCGAGTTTTTTTCC
>JAWKQB010000006.1 GCA_041390365.1 Syntrophotaleaceae bacterium
GCTGCGGCGGTGTAATCCGGAGCACCGTTTTCCAGCTCCGTATCGATCAGCACCTCATCGACCCGGGCGCGACAGGAACCGGGCGGTGATCCGCTCAGGCGTTTGGCTTTCTTCTTTTCCTTCTTGGCGCTGTCCCGTCGGTTCTGCTGAACAGAGCGTACCTGTTCCTTGAGGGTCGCCATTGGAACCGATTTACCCAACCGTTCCTGCACCAGTTTCAGCAGACGGCTTTGCTCCAGAGGTGAATGAGCCGAAATTTCGGCCAGAACCGGCTCGAGCTGGCGGTTTCTCTCTTCCTCCGGGGCATCCTCGGGCAGACTTTGAATGCCGAACTCCACCGGCGTACAGGCGGAAGAAAGCAGCCCCTCAAATTCAGCCTTACCATTACCGGATGCAAAGAAGTCGTTCACATCGATCTTGGCGTTGGCCAACAGCGTTTCAGCCTCCCGAATATCCTCGGCAGAGTGGCCGTCGAGTAATTTGGCCAGCTCCCGGGGACCGACGGCCGCCGTCAGGTTGAACCGTCGCGAAAGTTCCTGCCGAGCCTGCTGCTGGGGCTCATTCAGAGGAATGGTAACCAGCTTCGTATCAATCTTGTGTTCGGCCAGCGTGCGAGCAGTCTGCAAGGCTCCCTTGAGCCCGGCCTCCGAGATTTCATTGTCCTGACAGATATAGACGGTCTTGAGTCCGCGCATCTTCGGAACCAGCCGTTCCCAGTCTGCGGCCCTGATTCTTACCGTTACAGGAGAGAGCGCGGGAAATCCCTGCTGCATCAGAGCGATGCAATCGGTCACGCCTTCGGTAATGATGATGTGATCGGGCTTGCCCAGCAGGCAATCTTCATTGAACAGCACCGCATTGTTGATGAAGCGGGCAACATAAGGGCGCTGATGTTCATCGTGAACCGGAAGCTTCTTGTACTTTCCCTGTTCCCAGTTTACGTCCGGAGTCCACGGTGTTTTACGGCCGATCATGAACACGACGCGGCCACGGCTCCAGTATGGAAAGATGATGCGTTTCTCAAAAAACGGATTCAACCCATCCTGACTGGTCGGGCGAAAGGCTCCAGTAGCGGAAAGTTCCCGTTTGCTGAAGCCATGTTCGCCGGAACGCAGGGCTGCAATGACACCGGACTCATTGTCAGCAAAACCGATCAGCAGGTCGTCGATGGTCTCATCACTGATGGCGTACTTTTCCTTCAGCCAGGTCAGCGCTTCCTGATTTTCCTTGAGCCGC
>JAWKQB010000007.1 GCA_041390365.1 Syntrophotaleaceae bacterium
ATTTCATAAGTGGCCACGCCGATGGGCTTGCGGGCGTCGTGCAGGGCGTATTCCACAATCGTGCGGCTCTTCTCCTTGCACAGGATGATGCCGATGGAGGGGTTCTCGTCCTCCTGGCGGACCTGCCGGTCCAGAGCCGCCAGATAAAACTGCATCTTGCCGACGAACTCCGGCAGGAACTCGCCGACTTTCAATTCAATGGCGACAAGGCAGCGCAGACGGCGGTGAAACAACAAGAGGTCGATGAAAAACTCTTTGCCGTCCACCTCCAGCCGGTATTGGCTGCCCATGAAGGCGAACATGCCGCCCATGGCCCGGAGGAAATCCTCGATCCGGGCGATGAGCGCCCGCTCCAGCTCCCGCTCGCTGTGCTCCTCGCCCAGCTCCAGAAAATCGAAGGTGTATTCGTCCTTCACCGCCAGCTTGGCCTGGGCGCGAAGTTCCGGTGTGAGCGCCTGGTCGAAGTTGGTCTGGCCGAGCAGGGATTTTTCGTAGCTCTGGTTGTCGATCTGATGGATGAGCACGTTCTTGGACCAGCCGAACTTGCGGGTCATGCGCAGATAGAATTCCCGCTCCAGCGGGTCCTTGCAGCGCTCCAGGATGGCCAGGTTGTGGCTCCAGCCGATTTCTCGCACCAGTGGTGCGAGTTTTTCGAGTCCGTTGTACGCCTCGAAAAAAGCCTTCATCCGCCAGAGGTTGGAAGCCGAAAAGCCCCCCACGCCGGGAAACTCCGTCCGCAGATCGGCGGCGAGCTGTTCCACCACCGCCTTGCCCCAGCCTTCAACATCCTGCCGCTCCACGATCATCCGCCCGATGTCCCAGTACAGACCGACCAACTCCTTGTTGACCGCCTTGAGGGCTTCATACTGGGCGGAGCGGATGCGCTCCTTAATCTCGGACAGCAGGCGCGGGTAGTCCTGCGGTTTGCCGAGGCTGTTTTTTGGGGTTTTGTCAGTCGGTTTCATCCATCTCCCCCTCGTCATCGATCACGTCATCGGCATCGGCGGTGTCCTCTTCCAGCGCCAGCAGCTCTTCATCGGCAACCTCCGGCACCTCGATTCCGCGCACATCCACCTGACCGGTGACCACATCGGAAATCAGCCGGGTACGATATTCTTGCATCAGCTCGATCTCGCGTTGGGC
>JAWKQB010000008.1 GCA_041390365.1 Syntrophotaleaceae bacterium
ATCGATGATGATACCTGGAGTGAGGTCCGCCATTTTCAGGAAAGCGATGGCGACAGCCTTCACTTTATGGCCGACACGGATGCCTTGGACATTACCTCCATCCTCTTTGGTGACGGTCAATTCGGAGCGGTTCCCGCTGCCGGGAAAACCATTTCCGTGAGTTGGCTCGAAAGCCTCGGAGCCAAGGGAAACATCGGACCGGGCCGTATTACACAGCTTCTTTCAGCCGTCTATCACGATGGTGCTCAAATCCCGCTGACCATCTCCAACCCGGTGGCGGCTACAGGCGGCTCATCCCGCGAGACCATTCAGCATGCCCGTAATCAGGCTCCGGCCGAACTGCGCAGTCTCTGGAAGGCGGTAACGCTTCAGGACTACAAGGCGCTTGCCGAGGGTTATCCCGGTGTCTCCAAGGCCAAGGTGCTCGATACCAACGACTGCCAGAACATCCGTTATTACAACGTCCATCTGGCCATCGCGCCCAACGGTGGCGGCATGCCATCCGGGCTTCTCAAGCGTGATCTGGCTGAATATCTGGAACGCCGCAAGGTGATCACCGTCGAGGTGAATCTGTTCGATCCGGTGTACCGATCCATTCATATCGATTGTGAAGTCTATGCATGGCCGGGTGAAGCGCTCGAAAATGTGCGCAGTCGAATCGAATCGGCACTGGCGGATTTCTTTGCTTTCGATCAGGTGAGCTTTGGGCAGACCATCCATTCATCCGATCTCATTGCCCTGATCGATGGTGTTCGGGGAGTCAGTCACATTCATCTCTATACGCCCCAACTGAACGTGGACCTCGGGCGCGGTGAAATACCGGTTCTCGGCTCGGTCAATCTCGACATGCGGAGGGCTGAATAGTGGCGGACTGGTTCCACAACAATCTTACCGATCTGCTGCCGCCGCTGTATGAGCACAAGGATGAAAGCGGCGACCTTCGCTCTCTGCTTTCACTCCCGGCAGGCACACTCGATGAGATCAAGGAGGCCATCGACAGGTTCCCCGACATTTTTGATGTGGAGCGCTGTGACGAGCGGTTTCTGCCCTTGCTCGCATATCTGGTGGGTCACCGCTATGACGGCACGGACACGCCGGAAAACCAGCGTCGTCTGATTCGTGAAGCGGTCGAAATATACCGCCGCAAAGGAACCATCCCTGCCATCGGGCGCAGTCTTACATCGATTGGCTGGGAAGGCCAGATTGAAGAAACCTTCCGCAGCGCCCTCCGTTTGAACTCCCGCTCCCGTTTGAGCTCGGCAAAACTCCCCGGCAATGTGTTCAGCCTCGGAGTGTATCGGGTTCACAGTCTCAACCTGGCTGAAGGTGTACGGGATGCATTGTCTTTCCATCACCCGGCTGGTACCCGGGCGTTTTTCCTGCAGTGGCTCGCTACCTTTTTAGAGATCGGGTCTGATCTGGAATTTCAGAATGCCGCCCATGTCCGCAGTGTGGTTCTGGCATTTCTCGATGAAACTTTCGTGCTGGGAAGAAGCCGTCTTGGCTCCTGCCGCCATCTGACCAACAAGCAGCGGATATACGATTACCTGCAGCTGACCAGCACCGTGGAGATGGTTCCTGAAATCGACCGGGCCGCCAACAAGGTCTCCCGTTTTCATGGCCGTCAAAACAGGATGCGCCTCAATCACAGGCCGCTCAACGAAAGACGGCTGGTGAACACCTCCATCCGCGAGGACAGGCTGTCCTTCTGTAATCCGATTTATACCGGCCGGGACTATCTCACCGATATTGTCGAATCCGGTTTCAACCTCTCGGCCGACCATATCAATCGCCGCAAACTGTCCTTTGCCGATGCGGAAACCCTTTACTGCTTCCGGCAGAAAGACCTCTTTTCAATTCTGCAGGCAGAGGCTTCGGAAGCCCTGCAGAACAGACAGACCTTCGGCTTAAACATCGAAGCGAGAAATCGGCAATGTTTCCAGCTGGGCCGCTCACCGCTCAACGGGGATGTGGTCATCAATGCCATTCAGGGTGGACACAGCAGTGCGCTGCTGGTTGCCACCGCCGGATGCAAAGCCCGGGTCACCGAAGCATCAGACCTCATCAACCGCTGGCGTCGGAGAGGGCCTGTATTCAAGCTCAACGCGAATGTCCTCAACAACCGGACTTTGACTAATGCGAACCTCACCGGAGAACGGGCATCGCTTGAAGTCTATGTGGATACAGGTTCTCTCCAACGCCCACGGATTGTGCCTTTGAGCCTCAACCAACGCGCCCTCAACACGACCTCTTTACGCCTCTCCGTGGATCGGACCCGACCGCTCCGCATCGGACGGATGAAACTCAATCAGGCGGGTTTCCGGTTCACCGAGCCGTCCTACCGATGGCTGTTCCGTCAGCAGGATTTCAGCGAGGCGCAGGAAGCCGCTACAGAGAGCGCCGTGAACAAATATCAAGTAACCCAATGGCCTGTTTAAGGAGAGATTATGGCAATTCACTTATACCTCGATGAACAGTTGACCCAGCAGATTTCGGAAGGCGACTTCAGCAATCCGGATGCGGACAACTACAACGGCACGGATGGAGAAATCAAAGACCGGAAGATTTTCGTGGCCAATGAACAGACCACGCTCGCCGCACCGATCGATGACATCCAGACCGACATAGAACTGACTGAACCCCGCTTTGCCGATGCGGAATACATCGTGATCGGCACCGAGCAGATGCAGATCCTTTCCGGCGGCGGAACTGCAAATCTGACCGTAAGACGCGCCGTGGCCAACACCGTGGCAGCATCTTACGCGGCCGATGAGCCGGTCTATTCCGGATACGACTATACAGGGCTGGTGGTGGACCCGATCGACGAGTTCGAAACCGATGAATCGGTCTGGTACAAGCTCGCGCTCACGCAGGCCGAACTCGATACCGCCACTCAAAGCGCTCCGCTCAACCTCGGAGCCAAGGCCCACAATCAGACCATCTCTTTCTGGCGTCGCTGCACGGTGCTTTCGGGCACACCCGTTCAGAACAAGATCGACATCAAGCTGCGCCTCACCGGAACAGAGAACCCCGTTTTATAAGGAGTGAATCATGGCTTATCAAAGTATTCAGGGAACCGCCAGCGGCCGATTGGACCTGCTGAACAAGATTAAAGATTTTCTGGTCACCACCGTTGGCTGGACACTGCATGACGACCAGTCCGCCGATGCCCGGCCATACTATGTATTCAAATCAACCGGGGAATCCGGTGCGGAAGATATCTATCTGCGTTTCCAGATCGGACAGAGCTCCGGCCGCCTTGAAGTGGCCGCCTTCCAATACTGGGACAACACCACCCAGACCGGTGCAGGCGAAGCGTTCTACAGTTCGTACACCTATCTTCGGGCTGAGGACACCGCCGATTTTATTTACTGGCTGTATGCCGACCTCGACCATGTATTCATCGTCAGCAAGATTGTCTCGACCTACTACGGCCATTACAGCGGTTCCATCAAACGGTTCTGGTCTTCGGCGGTTGCCATCACTCAAGCAGCGATTGTCAACGGCAGTGCCGTGGTGGCGCAGGTCAACGATGCATCGATCTTCACACCCGATCAGCATTACATCATCAAAGACGACGCCAATATCGAGCGGGTCAAAATTACCGCCATCGATTCGGTTGCCACGCCCAATACCGTGACCATCGAAACGCTCGTCAGCGATTATGCGGCCGGAGCCAAAATCGGCGAGGACCCGCAGCCGGTCATCACCGGTTACTACAACATGCCAAGCACCTTTTACGCCGTGAACAAGTTCGACGGCTGGACTTCTGCCAGTGGACAGCGCGGCCGTTGCGGTGCTGCCCATGGCAACCTGCAAAGCGATACCGACCCGGAACGCCGCTACGACACCACCATTCTTTTCCCATGGCTGGTCAGCATGAATGGCGCTGACAGCTATCAGGAGCTGCGCGGGGAACTCATCGAAATCTATGCCACCGGCGGAGCCAACGTGGCCTCCGAGGATACCGTCGAAATCGGCTCGGATTCCTATCGGGTATTCAACCTCTCCGGCGGCGGCTGGTGTGCGATTAAGGAGTAAGGCTCATGGCTGTTGTTAAAGGACAAATCAAAACCACAACCCAAGTGAAAGGTCGGCGTGTTCCGCAACCGCTGGCCAATCTCAACAAGGGAATGGCTTTCAAAATGACCGGGAGGATTCGCCGTGGCCGTGCATAAGGGAGCCATCATTCGACCTGCCGTTATCCGGGGCATTCGCAGACCCGAATTTCAGGTCAATCTGCCGCCTGTGCAGGGAGCCTATTTCGACCTGTTCGGACCCCGGGATCAAAGACGCACCGTTGTGATTCACGCGGATGCCTCTGTCAGGGCATCAAACCAGCGCTCAACGGTGGCCGACAGTCAGGCCATTGTGGCAGGCCGTATCGAGCGGGATTCCGACACCTGGCTAATCATCCCGCAGACATTTGAACAGCTGGCTTTTGCCGCCGTTCGGGTGACGCATCCCCGACAGGCAATGCTGGATACAGCGCTCACGATCAGCGGTTCCCGGGCATTGATTGCCGATACCGCCCAGCATCTGGAGCAGCAGTTTGGCCGTTCCGCCGATGCGGGGCTGACCATTTTCAATGTGATTATCAACGAAGAACACGAGATTCAAACATAAGGAGAAGACCATGGCATTGGGACTCATAGTCAAATCAGGCCGTGTATTGACGGCAAAGCTCCTGATGGGACAGGCAGTGGAAGGCATAACCCACTGCGCCATCGGGGATGGAGATGAAACATTCACCGAACCGCAGAATCCCCCTGCGCCGGATATCGAGCAGACGGCCCTCAAAAACGAGCGGGCCAGAAAGCGGTTCTACAAACGGACCTTCCTCAAGGAGGACGCCGAAGGTGCGCTGGTGGTCAACGGAGTCCGCTATCTGGAAACCGGAGAAGAGACCAACACCATCGGCATCTTCTTTCGTTTTGATGAGGCCGAGGCCAACGGCATCACCATCAGGGAATACGGCTTTTTCGGCGGTGACGTCGAATATGTGGCCAGCGTGAGTGGTGATCTGGCCATGGGCGGCGTGTTTCATCAGGACACCAACCCCGTCGGAGAGGTGCTGCGCCCGGGCTACCTGTACGAAGTGAAGAACATTCCAGATTTCAACAAGATTTCCGATACCCGCGTGGAGCTGGTCGGGATCATCAAAATATAACCGGAGGTAAAAGAGATGAGTATTTCAAGAGATACATTCGATCCCGCCAAGAACTACAAACGCATCCGCTATCATCAGGACCGGGATCTGCTTGATTCGGAGCTGAACGAACAGCAGGAACTGATCAACCTCGAGCGCCGCAAGATTGCCGATATCCTTTTCAAGGAGGGATCGATTCTGAGCGGCCTCGATGTCACGGTACAGGATAACGTGCTCACGTTGACGTCGGGCATGGTCTATATCGACGGCCATGTGGAAGCGGTTGCCGGAGTCACCTTGACCTATGACCCCGCCACCACCAGCGGGGCGGACTATGTCTATTCCGAGCTGCTCAAATACAATTACGGCTACACGCAAGACCCGTCGCTGATCAACCCGGCCACGGGCGAGCCAACCGCCGAGCGCGAGAAATGGGTGCTGGCCCTGAAGACCACCGACACCACCGGCCTGACGCTTCCCAATAACGTGACCGAGCGCAAGGTGGTGCCCATTTACAAATTCGACCGGGAGACCGGCGATGTCACGGCGACGGTGCAGGAAAAATCCAATCTGTATCTGCGCGACCTGCTGGGCACGCTTCCCGGCAGCCGGATTACGGTTTCTTCCATTACCGAAGACCAGCTCTCCTTTGCCGCTGCCGAAGGACTCAATTCGCTGCTGCAGAACCTTGCCGAGCGGACCTTCGATCAGGCGGGCAGCTATCTGGTCAGCGGATTCGACAGCTTTATCGGCTCAGTGGATGATACCGATGTCGAGGTAATCACCAACGCGGGCCGGGCCTATATTCAGGGCTTCCGTCATCAGCGGGATCTGCCCACCTCCACGCTGGTTCCCAAGTCGGTGGCCATCAAGTCGGTGCGTGGTGAACAGAAGACCTACAACATCAGCCAGCGCCGTTACCCGGTCAACTCCACGCCGCTCAAAGAGACCACGCAGGTGGAAGCCATTGTGGAGATGACCGCCAATGTGACCCGAGGCTCGGTCGGCGGCGGTGAGGATCTGCTCGATCCCAATCCGGTCGTGGATATTCTGGAAGTCAGTCAGGGTGCCACCATTTTTCAGGAAGGCATCGACTGGCAGCAGTCCGGCAACCATGTGGACTGGATCGGCTCCGGCAATGAACCGGCTATCGGTACCACCTATACCGTGCGCTGGACCTACACCAAGCAGATGATCAAAGGCGAGGATTATGTGGACGGCGGCTGGTTCGGTATTACCGCCCATCCGACAGCCGGAACCTATCATTATGTGGTGACCGCTTTCGACGGATCGGGTGAAACCGCCTTCAACTCAGGCAGCGTACTTTCAAGAATGACTCTGGCCGGAGAGATGAACCGTCTTTCATGGCTGCCGGTCAACGGTGCCAACGGCTATCGGGTTTACCGGGCTACGACCAACGGCTCCAGAACCGACTTCCAGCGCATCAAGGAGCTGGGCAGCGAAGCCATCTCCTATATCGATGATGCGGTGGACGAACCCGTGGCATCCAATCCTCCGGCCAGCAGTTCGGCTGCGGTTTCCATGTCCACGACCCAGATCGAACTCGGCAATCTCAACGTGGTCAACTTCGGTCGCGGAGCACTTGGCGATGAACCGGTCAACGGCTCTAACTGCAGCATCGATTATGATTATTTTCTCGGCCGCAAGGACATCATCTACGCCACCACCCGGGAGATCAAACGACTCGAAGGTG
Source organism: Syntrophotaleaceae bacterium (assembly GCA_041390365.1). Classification (NCBI taxonomy): domain Bacteria; kingdom Pseudomonadati; phylum Thermodesulfobacteriota; class Desulfuromonadia; order Desulfuromonadales; family Syntrophotaleaceae; species Syntrophotaleaceae bacterium. The sequence continues at coordinate 6,864 of JAWKQB010000008.1, forward strand.
CTCCGGCGGACTTTCCCAAGCTGCCGATCGTTCCGGAGGATACCTTGGGTCTGTGCAGCATTGACTGCCCGCCCAACTCCACCGATATGACCATCCGCAATTTCGGGCTCACCCGCATCACCATGGATCAGATCCACGACATCATCAAAGATGTGGAGGACCTGAAATACAACGATGCCCAGTATCAGATGAACAATGAGCTGCAGAACCGCGACGCCCAGTCCAAGAAAGGCATCTATTCGGATGATTTCTCCAACACAGCCCAGTCGGATATCTATCACGCCGAATGGGATGCCCGGGTAAACGAGCTGGGCAAGTTTGCCTCTCCGGATCGTTCGGCTATTTCATCACCGCTCGAGGTGGATACGGGAAGCAGTGATGCCAGCTTCTTCGGCAGTCTGGCGTTGTTGCCGGGATCGGAACAGGTGGTGCTCGAACAGAATGACTGGTCCGAGGAACGCAACATCAACCCGTATGCGGTCTTTGAAAAACCGCCTGCCATGCTGCAGGTCACACCCAATATCGGCCGCCGTGGCCAGACCGGCATTGCGGTAACAGGCATCAACTTCACGCCGGATCGCTCCGGGATTGTCCTGCGTTGTGACGGCCGGGTCATGGCCAGCAATCTGGTCAGCGATGATGCCGGACGTGTGACCGCCTCATTCACGGTGCCGACGGAAGCCCGCAACGGCAACCGTATCGTGGAAATGGCGGATGGGCAGTACACCGCCCGGGCCAGCCTGCAGATCAATGATCCTCTGGTGATCACCCGTATCCAGCGATTTATCCAGACCAACATCATCACCCGCATCGTTCGTGTGCCGGTGGTGCGTACCGTCTGGAGAACCCGTACCATCTTTGTCCGTCGTGATCCGCTGGCTCAGACCTTCAGCTTCACGGAAAACCGGGTTCTGTCGGCTGTGGGTATTCAGTTCACCGAGCGGGATGCCTCCATTCCGGTAACGGTTCAGATTCGAGGGGTTACCACCGGACTGCCCAACGACACCATCTTTGCCGAAAAGGTGATTGCGCCGTCGGAAATCAATCTCGGCGGTGAAACCAAGATCAGCTTCGATGATCCCTTTTACGCCGAAGCCAATACCAGCTATGCGGTGGTCCTGCTGACCAACAGTACCAACTACAAGGTGCGCACCGCCACTCTCGGCAAGACCGGTCGTCAGGGCATTATCACCCGCCAGACCTATGCCGAAGGTGTGCTTCTGGAAAGCTCCAATGCCGAGACCTGGACTCCGCTCAACGGCTCCGACCTCACCATGAAACTTTATGGCTATGAGTTCGAGAACGAAGGCACGGTCCAGTTCCAGCCGGTAAGCGGTGTACAGTTCTCCGATCTGAACATCGATGAATATTCGGCTATCCCGGAAGGTACCCACCTTATCTGGGAATACTCCACCGACGGTGGTTCGACGTGGGATGCGGTCGTTCCGGCCGAGGAAGAGCGTCTGCCCAATCTGGCCAATGGCGTTTTGGTCCGGGTTCGCTTCAGTACCGGCATGGGTAACGACACTCCGGCGCTCAACTTCCGGGATGTCAATCTGATCGGCTACCTCAACAACACCGCAGGAACCTATCTGACCCGTGAGAACGAGCTGACACAGGGTGTGGAATCCACCAAGGTCTACACCCAGATGGATATCCCCAGCGGCACCAGTGTTCAGTGGTTCGCCACCAATGACGGCGGAGAAACATGGGAAGCCATGACCATCGACGATACCCGGCCCATCGACGAAGACTGGACCGAATACACGCTGGTCCGAACCTTCAGCGATCCGCAGGGTAACAAGGTGCGCTACAAGGCTGAGCTGACCGGAACCGTATTGACCTATCCGAGGATTCACACCCTCGGTGCAACCCTGAGCTGATGGAGGCCCCGTTATGATCGTTAAACGCCGTGGCGGGATGACCGAATACATCCCGTCTCCACAGGAAAAACGGGAAGGACTGGTCCGGGATCACTCCTTCAATCTGATCGAAAACCTGCACCACAGGTTGAGCCGGTTGGAGGAGGAACTCGGATTGCCGCTTGATGAGGCCGAAGCCTGCACCATCTTTCTGGATAAAATGAAGCAGGATGAATCCCTGAATAAGGAGATTCACACCAGCTTGATTAGCGGTAGCAGCCCGGATACCTGAGCCCATCCCATCCGTGAAAAACAGCCAACGCCCCGGAACGCCCGCACGCTTCCGGGGCGTTTCTTTTAATGTGCTCGCCCGAATGCCGCCAAACTCGTAACATGTTGAAAATAAAGGTGTTAAATGTCGTTTCTTTCTGTTCTTCTACTTGCTTTCTGACGGAATTAAAGCATTCATTCACATGTAAGCTGAAGGCTTAAATACAAGCCCGGCAACAAGTTAGAAACCGTAAAACGGAGACTGTGAATGGATTTAAGAGAACTCAGATACGGAATCGAGATCGAGACCGTAAAACGCACCCGGGAACAGATAGCCTGGGCAATCCACTCGGTGGTCGGCGGCCATGTCAGGCATATCGGCGCACCGTCCTGCTACGATCCTTGGGAAGTGGAAGACCTGCGGGGCCGAAAATGGAAGGTGGTCAACGACGCATCCCTGACCAATGTGCCATCCCACCTGCGGGCGGAGCTGGTGAGTCCGGTGCTGACCTATGACGACCTCGAGCAGCTGCAGGAGGTGGTTCGGGCCATCCGCAAGGCCGGTGGAAAAATCAACAGCCAATGCGGCATCCACATTCATATCGATGCCGAGCCCTTTGACGGGCGCAAGCTGGGTAACCTTGCCAAGGTGGTGTACAAACAGGAACCGCTGATCCTCCATGCCCTCGGGATCAACAGCGACCGCCTGCGCCGTTACACCCGACCGGTCAGTGATGAGCTGATCCGGAATATCGAACGGCAGCGTCCCAAGACCAAGGCCCAGCTGAACCGCATCTGGTACGGCTACCACAACAACCAGCCCCAGCACTACGACAACACCCGCTACCACGGAGTCAACCTGCACAACGTCTGGTACCGGGGCACGGTGGAGTTCCGCTGGTTCGAGGCGACCCTGCATGCCGGAAAGATCAAAGCCTACCTGCAGTTCTGCTTGGGCATCGCCGCCAAGGCGCTCAACGGCAGAGCCGCATCCAGCCGCAAGCGGGACTTCGATCCGCAAAGCGCCAAGTATGACTTCCGGGTCTTCCTGCTCCACCTCGGCCTGATCGGGGATGAGTTCAAAACCGCCCGATTACATCTGATGAAAAACATGCCCGGTGACGCGGCCTTCAAGAAAGGTCGTCCCAAACCGGATGAAACCGAAACCACCATTCAAACCACAGAGGCCGGGTCTAATCCCGGCCTTTCTGTTTTAGGAGGTGAATCATGAAGATACTGATCCACTCGACGACACTGGACGGCGAACCGCTGGAGGCAGACGGCATCGCTCTGGAAGGCAAAAACTGCGCGGAGCTGGTGGAGATCATGAAAGGCCAGACACCGTTCACCATCGAAGCGACCGCCCGTGATTACATGCTCGGTGTGCTTGGCCGCATCGAGCCGGACCGAAAACTCCAGCTGCCTGAAGATCCCGAAGCGGCCGCAGCCGAATTCCTGACCCTGCTGGGAAAGCATGGGCTGGTGGAGTTCCTGCCGGATGACGCCTTCATCGACCTGCCGCCGGAGGACACCTTTGACAAGGAGGATGATCTATGTGCGGACAAGTAGGCATCATCTTCGGTCAAAAGCGACGGCGCATTGCCGAGCGGGAATACCTGAACAAGGTCTTTATCCGCATGCTGCTCTGCAGTGAGGAGCGCGGTCCCCACGCCAGTGGAATGGCATGGCTCAGGACCGACGGGGACTTCCGGCTTTTCAAGCGTCCCATCCGGGCACACCGGCTGGTCAGGGAATCCACCTTTCACGAGCTGATGGCCGAGGTGGACAACCAGACCACCATCCTGATGGGGCATACTCGCTGGCGGACCCGGGGCAGCGAAGACAACAGCCGCAACAACCATCCGATCCGCTCCGGCATCATCATCGGCACCCATAACGGCACCATCTACAACGCCGATTACCTGTTCCGCAGGCTCGGCCTGCCGCGCTATGCCGAAGTGGACAGTGAGCTGCTTTTCCGGCTGGCCGACCGCTTTGCACCCGACGGAACCATCGACGGCCGAGGCTTCCGCAAAGCCCTGCGCCTGTGTCGCGGCCAAATGAGCGCCGTGTTGGCCTCACGACTCGATCCCGGGGCCATTACCGTCATCAAGGGGAACAAGCCGCTGTCGCTGCGTTACAGCCGCAAACACCGGGCGGTGCTCTACGCCTCCGAACCGGAATACATTGAAGCCGCTCTGGATGACCTGCGTGGCTGGCGCGAACTGGAAATTCCGCCGCTCACCATGCTGACCTTCCGCCATGAAACCCTCAAAGAGTGGCAGAGCCATCCCTTCAGATTTGTCTGTCAGGAACGTAAAGGAACCTTACCCGAAGGAGTGAAAGCATGAAAAATAACGACAACCACCTCCAGCTTTTTGTCTACGGAACCCTGAAAAAGGGATTCTGGAACTTTGACCGGTTCTGCACCCGGGCCATCAGTATTGAACCCGCCACCACTTGGGGCAGACTTTACCAGCTGCCCGCCGGGTTCCCGGCCTTGGAAGTCCC
>JAWKQB010000009.1 GCA_041390365.1 Syntrophotaleaceae bacterium
GACAAGCTGGAGCACCAGAGCAATCCCCACGACAATCTCGAACACCAGAAATACCACGGCCATCCGGAATACTACTGCCCGCGCTTCAGGGTGCTGATGAAGACGGAAACCGGACACACCATTCTGGCCGATGACCGTGACGGTGATGAACTGATGCGCCTGATCGACCGGGCCGGTCAGATCCTCACCATGGAAGCCAAGGTCAAACCGGAAATGCAGAGCGGCAACGCCCTCAGACGCGGCACCAAGGATGCCGAAAAAGGCGACCAGCTCGATATTGCTTCACAGATCGTCGGATCGAAAGCCCGGGTACAACTCACCGACCTCTGCCGCCAGCAGGTGCTGCTGGAGGCATGGCAGGACAAGGAAAAGATTCACATCCTCTCCTGCGACAAAGGCCGTTCCCGTTGGCAGAAGATTCTGATCGATACCACCAAAGGCCGGGAAAAGGTCCACATCTGGGGTCTCAACGGCACGCAGGAGATTCTGATCGACTCCACCAAGGGTGCTGAACAGATCCGCCTGACCGACAAAGCCGGACAGGTGGTCAGAATGAACGCGGCACCGGGAACGGAAAGCATCAGCGCAACCGACAAGGCGGGAAGCCTCATTTTCATGGATGGTGTCGTTGGCAACATCATCATCAAATCGACAAACCAAGTATTGATTAACACATAAGGAAAAGTTGCATGAGTGATTCAAATCAACCCGGGCTGACTGCATCCGAAGAGATGCTCGCCAGAACCTTCGACACATGGCGTAAGGAATTTCGAGGGATTCTGGAAAACCACCGCCGTGAAATTCAGGACCGGCTGGAAAAGATCGAACGGGAAATAGAAAAGAAATCCGACAAGGAGAACGTCGAGGTGCTGGTTCGCGGCATCAATTCCGATCTGCACCGCCACGCCGAGGAGATTGACCGGCTTCACACCCGGGTCAGCAACAAGGTGGGTACGGAGACTATGTGGAAAATTGTCGGGCTGACACTGGGAATCGGCACCGCTGTCGGCGGGCTGATCGGCTATCTGATCAATCTAACCTTGAGGCTTAAACCATGAGCGGACCACAGGCACGTCTGGGAGATGTCAGCAGCCACGGCGGTGTGATCATCACATCGGCCGTTCGAACCATGGTAAACGGCATTCCGGTGGCTCGCATGGGCGACCTGCACGTCTGTCCCATCCCCGGACACGGCGTTACCCCCATTGTGACCGGAAGTATGACCACCATTACCGAAGGCAGCCCCAACGCCAGAATCGGCGACATTACTGCCTGCGGTGCGGTGATTGTGGCTGGCAGCCCGAACACCATAGACAACTGAGGAGCCTTGCATGCCGGAAGAATCAACCATACCGACACATCCATACTGGGACGTTTTCCCCAAGCTGGTACGCGTCTCGACCTCTGAATTTCCGCAGACCATCCCGCTGTCCATTCGGGGCTCTGTTGAATCGCCGGTGTTTGAATCGTCCAACAGTGATGTCGCCGAGGTGGATGAAGCGGGAAATGTGATCTGCGGTATGCAGCCCGGCGCTGCCCTTGTCATGGTCTGGCGCTCGGATGATCGCCTGAGTGTTCGTCATGTTCAGGTTGAAGTGTATGGCACGCCAATGGGTGGAGGAGAAATGCCCTCATGACTGAGCAACTCGGCATTCCGGCTTATTGGGAGATTTACCCTCAGAGTATCAGGCTCTCGCTATCCTATTTCGAGCAGCGCATCCCACTCTCTGTTCGCGGCAGTGGCTTGAACCCCCAGTTTGTATCATCCAATCCGGCCGTGGCCTATGTGGATGATGAGGGCTTTCTGGTCAGCGGAATGCAGATTGGCAACGCCATGATCATGGCATGGGATTCCGATGCCCGACAAAGCCTGCGCCATTTGAATGTCGAGGTTCGAGATCCGTCTTGGTTCGCCAATCATCCCGACTTCCTGCTCGATCTGGGCACCAGTGTACATCTTGTCGGCTCTGTCGTGGATGCCCTCAATGCCCGTCCGCTTGCAGGCGTTCTGGTAACCATACGGCGCAGTGAGGAAGGTCCGATTGTGGCGCAGCAGATCACCGATGCCTCCGGGCAGTATGAAATGGAGTTGTTCGAAGGACTCTATGTTTACGAGGCCAGCACGCCCAACTATATCGACGCCCATGGCCTGTTGAACGTTCTCGAATCCGGAAGCTCCGGTCAGAATATCGTGCTCTCTCCGGAACTCAACGGACAGGTGGCCCGCATCGTTTTGCAGTGGGGACTCAATCCCCGGGATCTCGATTCTCATCTGCGCGGTCCACGCCCGGGTGGCGGCACCTTTCATGTCTACTACTCGACGGATTATGTGCAGGATTGCGGCGAGCTGGATGTGGATGACACTTCATCTTACGGGCCGGAAACCATCACCATGCACCGGCTGGTGGCCGGAACCTATCGATATAGTGTTCACGACTACACCAACCGGAACTCGAGCACCAGCACGGGGCTGGCCGGATCAGGCGCGACCGTGAAAGTGTTTTATTACGACGGCCGGGAATACACCTTCAATGTGCCCAATCAGCCCGGCACCGTCTGGAATGTATTTGAAATCAACGGAACCACCGGAGCGATCACCGCCCTCAACCAGATGGAGTTTGAGTCGAATCCGGGCAACGTAGGAATTTAGGAGAACGCTCATGATATCCATAGAAGAACCTCAGGCCGGAGCCGTGGTCGAACAGACCGATTCCGGGGAAAACCATTTCATTCTCAAAGACATGGCGCTGCAGCTTGCGGGTATCAAAGCCGAAATTGCTGGCATGAAGACCATAATCGAAGCCTCTCACAATGCATCGGAAGCATTGAAACAGCAGGCACAGGAGGTGCTGGAAGCACACATTCAGAACACACAGGATTATATGGATCAGGTCACGACCGAGCCGCCGCCGGATTTCTATCCCTTTGTGTCTCTACCCGAAGGAAGTCAGGTGAAAGACCTGCCGGACGGCAATCGCCTGTTTACCCTGTCTGACGGCATGATTCTCAAGACCAACGATGATCACACCATTTCGGTCATTGTCGATGGCGAACCGCATGTCGTTACTCCGGGACCCGCAACCTCCGTTGAAGTCAGTCCCGGCCGTATCTACGAATTGGTGCCTGAATGGATCGAAACCACAGTGGAACAGGCCGGAATCGAGGGACTCCCGCTCTCGGCCCAAGTAGATCAATTGACCGACCATCGTTTCAGCATCGAGCTTGCCCCATACAGGTTGCTGCTCGACCAGCAGTTGAAAACGCTGTCTGTCATCAATCCCTCCGGCAGCATCGATATCCTCGGAATTGCCCGCATCGAAGGTGTCGCTGAAACCATCACCGTCCGCATTCTGGCCGATGGAGCCAAAGGTTTCTCCTGTGAAGAAAGTGGTCACGGCGGCCTGATCGAAAGCGGCGGTACCATTCATCTCTCCATGAAAAACGGCACCAGTCTGGTTGCCCGCTTTCCGGATGAAGGCACTGAGACAAATGGCGGCTCCACCGGCTGTCAGGGACTCTGCAACCTTGAATGTGAGGAGCGTGATCTATGAACTACGATTTTCTCGGTACAGGGCTGAAATTCCCTTTGAACTTTAAGTCCATATCTGGCGGAGCCGAAGTATCCACATCGACCTCCCGGGAACATGAACATATCCGTGAAAGCATCATTCAGATCCTTGGGACCCGTCCCGGAGAACGTTTCATGAACCCGGAATTCGGCTCAAAGCTGAAAGACCTTGTGTTCGAACAAAACGATGAAGTGCTCAAAGGGCTCATCCGCCATCATGTCATCGATGCGATCCGCCGCTGGGAAAAGCGGGTGGTCATCACGGATGTGTCCTTCGACGATTCCGCCCGCAACAAGGATCTCAACCAACTGCCCGTCATCATTTCCTATCGGGTCATCCAGACTCAGGTCGAAGGAAACCTCGTTTACCCGTTCTTCCGGGAACTTCCTTAGACCTCCGACACTTCCAGACTGCTTCCGGTAAGTAATCGGCGTGTGCGGAGTTTATCGCTCCGCTTGAAAAACGTCGAACGAACCGGAGGCACAATGGGCCGCGCAAGTATTGAATACATCAACAAGGATTATGAATCGATCCGGCAGGAACTGCTGGCCAAAGTGCCGCAGCTGACAGACCGCTGGACAGATTTCAATCACTCCGACCTTGGGGTGGTTCTGCTGGAACTGTTCTGTGGTGTCGGTGACATGCTGGCCTATTATCTGGACGCGCAGGCCGCCGAGGCATTTCTGCCCACGGCCCGCCAGCGTCAGAACGTAATCAATCTCTGCAAGCTCATCGGCTATCAGCTGGATACGCCGGTCTCTTCCACGACCACCATCCGTTTTTCACTGGCTGCTCCGCTTGATTTTGATCTGCCGATTCCGTCTGGAACTCAATGCCGGGCGCTGCTCGAAGATGGCAAGGCCGACTTTGAAACCGTGGATGATGCCTTCATTCCCCGTGGTGAACTCTCCGTCGATATTCACACCCGTCAGGGTATCCGTAAATCCGATGAGCTGGAAGCGACCGGAAAGCCGTGGCAGCGGTTTCATCTGAGCGGTGTATCCATAGCACAGGCGACCATTCGTGTTCTTATCGATGACGATACCTGGAGTGAGGTTCGCCATTTTCAGGAAAGCGATGGCGACAGTCTTCACTTCATGGCCGACACGGATGCATTGGACATTACCTCAATCCTCTTTGGTGACGGCCAATCCGGAGCGGTTCCCGCTGCCGGGAAAGGCATTTCAGTGAGTTGGCTCGAAAGCCTCGGAGCCAAGGGAAACATCGGACCGGGCCGTATTACACAGCTTCTTTCAGCCGTCTATCACGACGGTGCCCAGATCCCGCTGACCATCTCCAATCCGGTGGCTGCTACAGGCGGCACATCCCGGGAGACCATTCAACATGCCCGTAATCAGGCTCCAGCCGAACTGCGCAGTCTCTGGAAGGCGGTAACCCTTCAGGACTACAAGGCGCTTGCCGAGGGCTATCCCGGTGTCGCCAAGGCCAAGGTGCTCGATACCAACGACTGCCAGAACATCCGTTATTACAACGTCCATCTGGCCATCGCGCCCAATGGCGGCGGCATGCCGTCGGGGCTGCTCAAGCGTGATCTGGCTGACTATCTGGAACGTCGCAAGGTGATCACCGTCGAGGTGAAGCTGTTTGACCCGGTCTACCGGCCCATTCATATCAATTGTGAGGTCTATGCATGGCCGGGCGAGGCTCTGGAAAACGTGCGCAGCCGGATCGAATCGGCTCTGGCGGATTTCTTCGCCTTCGATCAGGTGAACTTCGGCCAGACCATCCATTCATCCGATCTCATTGCCCTGATCGATGGTGTTCGGGGAGTCAGTCATATTCATCTCTATACGCCCCAATTGGACGTGGAACTCGGGCGCGGTGAAATACCGGTTCTCGGCTCGGTCAACCTCGATATGCGGAGGGCTGAATAGTGGCGGACTGGTTCCAGAACAACCTCATCGATCTGCTGCCGCCGTTGTATGAGCACAAGGATGAAAGCGGCGATCTTCGCTCCTTGCTTTCACTCCCGGCAGGCACGCTCGACGAGATCAAGGAAGCCATCGACAGGTTCCCCGACATATTTGATGTGGAGCGCTGTGACGAGCGGTTTCTTCCCTTGCTCGCATATCTGGTGGGTCACCGCTATGACGGCACAGACACGCCGGAAAACCAGCGTCGTCTGATTCGTGAGGCGGTCGAAATATACCGGCGCAAAGGAACCATCCCGGCCATCGGGCGCAGTCTTACATCGATTGGCTGGGATGGCCAGATTGAAGAAACCTTCCGCAGTGCTCTCCGTCTGAACTCCCGCTCCCGATTGAGCTCGGCAAAACTCCCCGGCAATGTGTTCAGCCTCGGAGTCTATCGGGTTCACAGTCTCAACCTGGCTGAAGGTGTACGGGATGCATTGTCTTTCCATCACCCGGCTGGCACTCGTGCGTTTTTCCTGCAGTGGCTGGCCACTTTTCTGGAGATCGGGTCCGATCTGGAATTTCAGAACGCCGCCCATGTCCGCAGTGTGGTTCTGGCATTTCTCGATGAAACCTTCGTGCTGGGAAGAAGCCGTCTCGGCTCCTGCCGCCATCTGACCAATAAGCAGCGGATATACGATTACCTTCAGCTGACCAGCACCGTGGAGATGGTTCCTGAAATCGACCGGGCCGCCAACAAGGTCTCCCGTTTTCATGGCCGTCAAAACAGGATGCGCCTCAATCACAGGCCGCTCAACGAAAGACGGCTGGTGAACACCTCCATCCGCGAGGACAGGCTGTCCTTCTGTAATCCGATTTATACCGGCCGGGACTATCTCACCGATATTGTCGAATCCGGTTTCAACCTCTCGGCCGACCATATCAATCGCCGCAAACTGTCCTTTGCCGATGCGGAAACCCTTTACTGCTTCCGGCAGAAAGACCTCTTTTCAATTCTGCAGGCAGAGGCTTCGGAAGCCCTGCAGAACAGACAGACCTTCGGCTTAAACATCGAAGCGAGAAATCGGCAATGTTTCCAGCTGGGCCGCTCACCGCTCAACGGGGATGTGGTCATCAATGCCATTCAGGGTGGACACAGCAGTGCGCTGCTGGTTGCCACCGCCGGATGCAAAGCCCGGGTCACCGAAGCATCAGACCTCATCAACCGCTGGCGTCGGAGAGGGCCTGTATTCAAGCTCAACGCGAATGTCCTCAACAACCGGACTTTGACTAATGCGAACCTCACCGGAGAACGGGCATCGCTTGAAGTCTATGTGGATACAGGTTCTCTCCAACGCCCACGGATTGTGCCTTTGAGCCTCAACCAACGCGCCCTCAACACGACCTCTTTACGCCTCTCCGTGGATCGGACCCGACCGCTCCGCATCGGACGGATGAAACTCAATCAGGCGGGTTTCCGGTTCACCGAGCCGTCCTACCGATGGCTGTTCCGTCAGCAGGATTTCAGCGAGGCGCAGGAAGCCGCTACAGAGAGCGCCGTGAACAAATATCAAGTAACCCAATGGCCTGTTTAAGGAGAGATTATGGCAATTCACTTATACCTCGATGAACAGTTGACCCAGCAGATTTCGGAAGGCGACTTCAGCAATCCGGATGCGGACAACTACAACGGCACGGATGGAGAAATCAAAGACCGGAAGATTTTCGTGGCCAATGAACAGACCACGCTCGCCGCACCGATCGATGACATCCAGACCGACATAGAACTGACTGAACCCCGCTTTGCCGATGCGGAATACATCGTGATCGGCACCGAGCAGATGCAGATCCTTTCCGGCGGCGGAACTGCAAATCTGACCGTAAGACGCGCCGTGGCCAACACCGTGGCAGCATCTTACGCGGCCGATGAGCCGGTCTATTCCGGATACGACTATACAGGGCTGGTGGTGGACCCGATCGACGAGTTCGAAACCGATGAATCGGTCTGGTACAAGCTCGCGCTCACGCAGGCCGAACTCGATACCGCCACTCAAAGCGCTCCGCTCAACCTCGGAGCCAAGGCCCACAATCAGACCATCTCTTTCTGGCGTCGCTGCACGGTGCTTTCGGGCACACCCGTTCAGAACAAGATCGACATCAAGCTGCGCCTCACCGGAACAGAGAACCCCGTTTTATAAGGAGTGAATCATGGCTTATCAAAGTATTCAGGGAACCGCCAGCGGCCGATTGGACCTGCTGAACAAGATTAAAGATTTTCTGGTCACCACCGTTGGCTGGACACTGCATGACGACCAGTCCGCCGATGCCCGGCCATACTATGTATTCAAATCAACCGGGGAATCCGGTGCGGAAGATATCTATCTGCGTTTCCAGATCGGACAGAGCTCCGGCCGCCTTGAAGTGGCCGCCTTCCAATACTGGGACAACACCACCCAGACCGGTGCAGGCGAAGCGTTCTACAGTTCGTACACCTATCTTCGGGCTGAGGACACCGCCGATTTTATTTACTGGCTGTATGCCGACCTCGACCATGTATTCATCGTCAGCAAGATTGTCTCGACCTACTACGGCCATTACAGCGGTTCCATCAAACGGTTCTGGTCTTCGGCGGTTGCCATCACTCAAGCAGCGATTGTCAACGGCAGTGCCGTGGTGGCGCAGGTCAACGATGCATCGATCTTCACACCCGATCAGCATTACATCATCAAAGACGACGCCAATATCGAGCGGGTCAAAATTACCGCCATCGATTCGGTTGCCACGCCCAATACCGTGACCATCGAAACGCTCGTCAGCGATTATGCGGCCGGAGCCAAAATCGGCGAGGACCCGCAGCCGGTCATCACCGGTTACTACAACATGCCAAGCACCTTTTACGCCGTGAACAAGTTCGACGGCTGGACTTCTGCCAGTGGACAGCGCGGCCGTTGCGGTGCTGCCCATGGCAACCTGCAAAGCGATACCGACCCGGAACGCCGCTACGACACCACCATTCTTTTCCCATGGATAGTCAGCATGAACGGCGCTGACAGCTATCAGGAGCTGCGCGGGGAACTCATCGAAATCTATGCCACCGGCGGAGCCAACGTGGCCTCCGAGGATACCGTCGAAATCGGCTCGGATTCCTATCGGGTATTCAACCTCTCCGGCGGCGGCTGGTGTGCGATTAAGGAGTAAGGCTCATGGCTGTTGTTAAAGGACAAATCAAAACCACAACCCAAGTGAAAGGTCGGCGTGTTCCGCAACCGCTGGCCAATCTCAACAAGGGAATGGCTTTCAAAATGACCGGGAGGATTCGCCGTGGCCGTGCATAAGGGAGCCATCATTCGACCTGCCGTTATCCGGGGCATTCGCAGACCCGAATTTCAGGTCAATCTGCCGCCTGTGCAGGGAGCCTATTTCGACCTGTTCGGACCCCGGGATCAAAGACGCACCGTTGTGATTCACGCGGATGCCTCTGTCAGGGCTTCAAACCAGCGCTCAACGGTGGCTGACAATCAGGTCATTGTGGCGGGCCGTATCGAGCGGTCATCCGATACCTGGCTGATCATTCCACAGGCATTTGAACAGCTGGCTTTTACCGCCGTTCGGGTGACGCATCCCCGACAGGCAATGCTGGATACATCGCTCACGATCAGCGGTTCCCGGGCATTGATTGCCGATACCGCCCAGCATCTGGAGCAGCAGTTTGGCCGTTCCGCCGATGCGGGGCTGACCATTTTCAATGTGATTATCAACGAAGAACACGAGATTCAAACATAAGGAGAAGACCATGGCATTGGGACTCATAGTCAAATCAGGCCGTGTATTGACGGCAAAGCTCCTGATGGGACAGGCAGTGGAAGGCATAACCCACTGCGCCATCGGGGATGGAGATGAAACATTCACCGAGCCGCAGAATCCGCCTGCGCCGGATATCGAGCAGACGGCCCTCAAAAACGAACGGGCCAGAAAGCGGTTCTACAAACGGACCTTCCTCAAAGAGGACGCTGAAGGTGCGCTGGTGGTCAATGGTGTCCGCTATCTGGAAACCGGTGAGGAGACCAACACCATCGGCATCTTCTTTCGTTTTGATGAGGCCGAAGCCAACGGCATCACCATCCGCGAATACGGCTTTTTCGGCGGTGACGTCGAGTATGTGGCCAGCGTGAGCGGTGATCTGGCAATGGGCGGAGTGTTTCATCAGGACACCAATCCGGTCGGAGAGGTGCTGCGCCCGGGCTACCTGTACGAAGTGAAAAACATTCCAGATTTCAACAAGATTTCCGATACCCGCGTGGAGCTGGTCGGGATCATCAAAATATAACCGGAGGTAAAAGAGATGAGTATTTCAAGAGATACATTCGATCCCGCCAAGAACTACAAACGCATCCGCTATCATCAGGACCGGGATCTGCTTGATTCGGAGCTGAACGAACAGCAGGAACTGATCAACCTCGAGCGCCGCAAGATTGCCGATATCCTTTTCAAGGAGGGATCGATTCTGAGCGGCCTCGATGTCACGGTACAGGATAACGTGCTCACGTTGACGTCGGGCATGGTCTATATCGACGGCCATGTGGAAGCGGTTGCCGGAGTCACCTTGACCTATGACCCCGCCACCACCAGCGGGGCGGACTATGTCTATTCCGAGCTGCTCAAATACAATTACGGCTACACGCAAGACCCGTCGCTGATCAACCCGGCCACGGGCGAGCCAACCGCCGAGCGCGAGAAATGGGTGCTGGCCCTGAAGACCACCGACACCACCGGCCTGACGCTTCCCAATAACGTGACCGAGCGCAAGGTGGTGCCCATTTACAAATTCGACCGGGAGACCGGCGATGTCACGGCGACGGTGCAGGAAAAATCCAATCTGTATCTGCGCGACCTGCTGGGCACGCTTCCCGGCAGCCGGATTACGGTTTCTTCCATTACCGAAGACCAGCTCTCCTTTGCCGCTGCCGAAGGACTCAATTCGCTGCTGCAGAACCTTGCCGAGCGGACCTTCGATCAGGCGGGCAGCTATCTGGTCAGCGGATTCGACAGCTTTATCGGCTCAGTGGATGATACCGATGTCGAGGTAATCACCAACGCGGGCCGGGCCTATATTCAGGGCTTCCGTCATCAGCGGGATCTGCCCACCTCCACGCTGGTTCCCAAGTCGGTGGCCATCAAGTCGGTGCGTGGTGAACAGAAGACCTACAACATCAGCCAGCGCCGTTACCCGGTCAACTCCACGCCGCTCAAAGAGACCACGCAGGTGGAAGCCATTGTGGAGATGACCGCCAATGTGACCCGAGGCTCGGTCGGCGGCGGTGAGGATCTACTCGACCCCAATCCGGTCGTGGATATTCTGGAAGTTAGTCAGGGTGCCACCATTTTTCAGGAAGGCATCGACTGGCAGCAGTCCGGCAACCATGTGGACTGGATCGGCTCCGGCAATGAACCGGCTATCGGTACCACCTATACCGTGCGCTGGACCTACACCAAGCAGATGATCAAAGGCGAGGATTATGTGGACGGCGGCTGGTTCGGTATTACCGCCCATCCGACAGCCGGAACCTATCATTATGTGGTGACCGCTTTCGACGGATCGGGTGAAACCGCCTTCAACTCAGGCAGCGTACTTTCAAGAATGACTCTGGCCGGAGAGATGAACCGTCTTTCATGGCTGCCGGTCAACGGTGCCAACGGCTATCGGGTTTACCGGGCTACGACCAACGGCTCCAGAACCGACTTCCAGCGCATCAAGGAGCTGGGCAGCGAAGCCATCTCCTATATCGATGATGCGGTGGACGAACCCGTGGCATCCAATCCTCCGGCCAGCAGTTCGGCTGCGGTTTCCATGTCCACGACCCAGATCGAACTCGGCAATCTCAACGTGGTCAACTTCGGTCGCGGAGCACTTGGCGATGAACCGGTCAACGGCTCTAACTGCAGCATCGATTATGATTATTTTCTCGGCCGCAAGGACATCATCTACGCCACCACCCGGGAGATCAAACGACTCGAAGGTGCTCCGGCGGACTTTCCCAAGCTGCCGATCGTTCCGGAGGATACCTTGGGTCTGTGCAGCATTGACTGCCCGCCCAACTCCACCGATATGACCATCCGCAATTTCGGGCTCACCCGCATCACCATGGATCAGATCCACGACATCATCAAAGATGTGGAGGACCTGAAATACAACGATGCCCAGTATCAGATGAACAATGAGCTGCAGAACCGCGACGCCCAGTCCAAGAAAGGCATCTATTCGGATGATTTCTCCAACACAGCCCAGTCGGATATCTATCACGCCGAATGGGATGCCCGGGTAAACGAGCTGGGCAAGTTTGCCTCTCCGGATCGTTCGGCTATTTCATCACCGCTCGAGGTGGATACGGGAAGCAGTGATGCCAGCTTCTTCGGCAGTCTGGCGTTGTTGCCGGGATCGGAACAGGTGGTGCTCGAACAGAATGACTGGTCCGAGGAACGCAACATCAACCCGTATGCGGTCTTTGAAAAACCGCCTGCCATGCTGCAGGTCACACCCAATATCGGCCGCCGTGGCCAGACCGGCATTGCGGTAACAGGCATCAACTTCACGCCGGATCGCTCCGGGATTGTCCTGCGTTGTGACGGCCGGGTCATGGCCAGCAATCTGGTCAGCGATGATGCCGGACGTGTGACCGCCTCATTCACGGTGCCGACGGAAGCCCGCAACGGCAACCGTATCGTGGAAATGGCGGATGGGCAGTACACCGCCCGGGCCAGCCTGCAGATCAATGATCCTCTGGTGATCACCCGTATCCAGCGATTTATCCAGACCAACATCATCACCCGCATCGTTCGTGTGCCGGTGGTGCGTACCGTCTGGAGAACCCGTACCATCTTCGTGCGCCGTGATCCGTTGGCTCAGACCTTCAGCTTCACGGAAAACCGGGTTCTGTCGGCTGTGGGTATTCAGTTCACCGAGCGGGATGCCTCCATTCCGGTAACGGTTCAGATTCGAGGGGTTACCACCGGACTGCCCAACGACACCATCTTTGCCGAAAAGGTGATTGCGCCGTCGGAAATCAATCTCGGCGGTGAAACCAAGATCAGCTTCGATGATCCCTTTTACGCCGAAGCCAATACCAGCTATGCGGTGGTCCTGCTGACCAACAGTACCAACTACAAGGTGCGCACCGCCACTCTCGGCAAGACCGGTCGTCAGGGCATTATCACCCGCCAGACCTATGCCGAAGGTGTGCTTCTGGAAAGCTCCAATGCCGAGACCTGGACTCCGCTCAACGGCTCCGACCTCACCATGAAACTTTATGGCTATGAGTTCGAGAACGAAGGCACGGTCCAGTTCCAGCCGGTAAGCGGTGTACAGTTCTCCGATCTGAACATCGATGAATATTCGGCTATCCCGGAAGGTACCCACCTTATCTGGGAATACTCCACCGACGGTGGTTCGACGTGGGATGCGGTCGTTCCGGCCGAGGAAGAGCGTCTGCCCAATCTGGCCAATGGCGTTTTGGTCCGGGTTCGCTACAGTACCGGCATGGGTAACGACACTCCGGCGCTCAACTTCCGGGATGTCAATCTGATCGGCTACCTCAACAACACCGCAGGAACCTATCTGACCCGTGAGAACGAGCTGACACAGGGTGTGGAATCCACCAAGGTCTACACCCAGATGGATATCCCCAGCGGCACCAGTGTTCAGTGGTTCGCCACCAATGACGGCGGAGAAACATGGGAAGCCATGACCATCGACGATACCCGGCCCATCGACGAAGACTGGACCGAATACACGCTGGTCCGGACCTTCAGCGATCCGCAGGGTAACAAGGTGCGCTACAAGGCTGAGCTGACCGGAACCGTATTGACCTATCCGAGGATTCACACCCTCGGTGCAACCCTGAGCTGATGGAGGCCCCGTTATGATCGTTAAACGCCGTGGCGGGATGACCGAATACATCCCGTCTCCACAGGAAAAACGGGAAGGACTGGTCCGGGATCACTCCTTCAATCTGATCGAAAACCTGCACCACAGGTTGAGCCGGTTGGAGGAGGAACTCGGATTGCCGCTTGATGAGGCCGAAGCCTGCACCATCTTTCTGGATAAAATGAAGCAGGATGAATCCCTGAATAAGGAGATTCACACCAGCTTGATTAGCGGTAGCAGCCCGGATACCTGAGCCCATCCCATCCGTGAAAAACAGCCAACGCCCCGGAACGCCCGCACGCTTCCGGGGCGTTTCTTTTAATGTGCTCGCCCGAATGCCGCCAAACTCGTAACATGTTGAAAATAAAGGTGTTAAATGTCGTTTCTTTCTGTTCTTCTACTTGCTTTCTGACGGAATTAAAGCATTCATTCACATGTAAGCTGAAGGCTTAAATACAAGCCCGGCAACAAGTTAGAAACCGTAAAACGGAGACTGTGAATGGATTTAAGAGAACTCAGATACGGAATCGAGATCGAGACCGTAAAACGCACCCGGGAACAGATAGCCTGGGCAATCCACTCGGTGGTCGGCGGCCATGTCAGGCATATCGGCGCACCGTCCTGCTACGATCCTTGGGAAGTGGAAGACCTGCGGGGCCGAAAATGGAAGGTGGTCAACGACGCATCCCTGACCAATGTGCCATCCCACCTGCGGGCGGAGCTGGTGAGTCCGGTGCTGACCTATGACGACCTCGAGCAGCTGCAGGAGGTGGTTCGGGCCATCCGCAAGGCCGGTGGAAAAATCAACAGCCAATGCGGCATCCACATTCATATCGATGCCGAGCCCTTTGACGGGCGCAAGCTGGGTAACCTTGCCAAGGTGGTGTACAAACAGGAACCGCTGATCCTCCATGCCCTCGGGATCAACAGCGACCGCCTGCGCCGTTACACCCGACCGGTCAGTGATGAGCTGATCCGGAATATCGAACGGCAGCGTCCCAAGACCAAGGCCCAGCTGAACCGCATCTGGTACGGCTACCACAACAACCAGCCCCAGCACTACGACAACACCCGCTACCACGGAGTCAACCTGCACAACGTCTGGTACCGGGGCACGGTGGAGTTCCGCTGGTTCGAGGCGACCCTGCATGCAGGAAAGATCAAAGCCTACCTGCAGTTCTGCTTGGGCATCGCCGCCAAGGCGCTTAACGGCAGGGCTGCATCCAGCCGCAAGCGGGACTTCGATCCCCAAAGCGCCAAGTACGACTTCCGGGTCTTCCTGCTCCACCTCGGCCTGATCGGGGATGAGTTCAAAACCGCCCGATTACATCTGATGAAAAACATGCCCGGTGATGCGGCCTTCAAGAAAGGTCGTCCCAAACCGGATGAAACCGAAACCACCATTCAAACCACAGAGGCCGGGTCTAATCCCGGCCTTTCTGTTTTAGGAGGTGAATCATGAAGATACTGATCCACTCGACGACACTGGACGGTGAACCGTTGGAGGCAGACGGCATCGCTCTGGAAGGAAAAAACTGCGCGGAGCTGGTGGAGATCATGAAGGGCCAGACGCCATTCACCATCGAAGCGACCGCCCGTGATTATATGCTCGGTGTGCTTGGCCGCATCGAGCCGGACCGAAAACTCCAGCTGCCTGAAGATCAGGAAGCGGCCGCAGCCGAATTCCTGACCCTGCTGGGAAAGCATGGGCTGGTGGAGTTCCTGCCGGATGACGCCTTCATCGACCTGCCGCCGGAGGACACCTTTGACAAGGAGGATGATCTATGTGCGGACAAGTAGGCATCATCTTCGGTCAAAAGCGACGGCGCATTGCCGAGCGGGAATACCTGAACAAGGTCTTTATCCGCATGCTGCTCTGCAGTGAGGAGCGCGGTCCCCACGCCAGTGGAATGGCATGGCTCAGGACCGACGGGGACTTCCGGCTTTTCAAGCGTCCCATCCGGGCACACCGGCTGGTCAGGGAATCCACCTTTCACGAGCTGATGGCCGAGGTGGACAACCAGACCACCATCCTGATGGGGCATACTCGCTGGCGGACCCGGGGCAGCGAAGACAACAGCCGCAACAACCATCCGATCCGCTCCGGCATCATCATCGGCACCCATAACGGCACCATCTACAACGCCGATTACCTGTTCCGCAGGCTCGGCCTGCCGCGCTATGCCGAAGTGGACAGTGAGCTGCTTTTCCGGCTGGCCGACCGCTTTGCACCCGACGGAACCATCGACGGCCGAGGCTTCCGCAAAGCCCTGCGCCTGTGTCGCGGCCAAATGAGCGCCGTGTTGGCCTCACGACTCGATCCCGGGGCCATTACCGTCATCAAGGGGAACAAGCCGCTGTCGCTGCGTTACAGCCGCAAACACCGGGCGGTGCTCTACGCCTCCGAACCGGAATACATTGAAGCCGCTCTGGATGACCTGCGTGGCTGGCGCGAACTGGAAATTCCGCCGCTCACCATGCTGACCTTCCGCCATGAAACCCTCAAAGAGTGGCAGAGCCATCCCTTCAGATTTGTCTGTCAGGAACGTAAAGGAACCTTACCCGAAGGAGTGAAAGCATGAAAAATAACGACAACCACCTCCAGCTTTTTGTCTACGGAACCCTGAAAAAGGGATTCTGGAACTTTGACCGGTTCTGCACCCGGGCCATCAGTATTGAACCCGCCACCACTTGGGGCAGACTTTACCAGCTGCCCGCCGGGTTCCCGGCCTTGGAAGTCCCGGAGAGCAGCATACTGGCCACCGGCACCACCGATCCGCTGGCCGATACCCGAACACAGAGCGCGATTGAGCTGCCTGAAAATGGAATGACCCGCCCGGAAGGCGACTGGGATCTGGTCCATGGGGAGCTGATGACCTTCGCCAATCCCGGCTTCGATCTGCCACCTATCGATCGGCTGGAGGCATTCGACCCGAATGGCCGCTGTGTTTATACGCGGGTTCTGGTGGCGGTGGAGGTCAACGATTTGATCCGGCCTGTTTGGCTGTACCACTACAACCCCGGTCATGATGCGGAGCGGATCACCTCCGGCAAGTGGAGGTGAAAGTGCAGAAATAGTGTTTTTGCAAAATGGGGTTGACAAACATCTCGCATATTCGTATATTATACAGAAATAGCATTACAGCATATTGTAAGGTGAATAAATGAAGATGAAAATAAAAAAGCTGGCAACCGTGCAGATGGGATACTCGTTCCGGTCCCGTCTCGAAGCCTCTGAAGGTGGCGGAGTTGCAGTTATTCAGATGAAGGATCTTCTGGATGACAATACGGTCGGCTGTGATGGTTTGGTCAGAATCAATATGGAAGCCATGAAAGACCACCATCTTGCGCAAAGAGGCGATCTGGTATTCAGGTCTCGCGGGTCTCTAACCACGGCAGCGGTTCTTCTCGAAGATCCGGGCAAGGCCGTTGTCGCCGCTCCTTTATTAAGGATAAGGGTGACCAAGCCGGACAAGATTTTGCCCGAGTATCTGAACTGGTACATCAGTCAGCGGGATGCGCAGATTTTTTTGACCAGCCGGGCCAAAGGGACGGTTCAGAAAATGATCAGTAAGCAGGCTATTGAAGATCTGGAGGTGGCGCTGCCAAGTCTGGAAAAACAGAAAAATATCGTAGAGCTGGCCACGCTGTCTGCTCGTGAACAAACCCTGCTTCATACGCTGGCCGACAAGCGGGAACAATACATTTCAACAGTACTAATGCAGTTTGCAAAAGGAGAATAAAACATGAGCAGTAAGATTGATCAGAAAGACATCAACAACGCGGCATGGGCGGCGTGTGACACCTTCCGGGGCGTTGTTGATCCGGCGCAGTACAAAGACTACATCCTCGTGATGCTATTTTTGAAATACATCTCTGATGTATGGCAGGACCACTACGAAGAGTATCAGAAGCAGTATGGCGATGACGATGTTCGTATCCGCCGCAAGCTGGAGCGTGAGCGTTTTGTTCTTCCGGTGGTGAAACTCACCGAAAAGAATGACGAAACCGGCGAAGAAACGGTTCTGGATGAATTCCCCGCCACCTATTACAGCCTCTATGAACGCCGGTCCGCTGCCAACATCGGCGAGCTGATCAACATCGTGCTCGACCATATTGAAGAGAGCAACAAGAGCAAACTCGAAGGGGTGTTCCGTAATATCGACTTCAACAGCGAGGCCAACCTCGGCAAAACCAAGGACCGCAATCGTCGCCTGAAACAACTGCTGGAGGATTTCCACAAGCCGCAGCTCAATATGAAGCCCAGCCTCGTGTCCGAGGATGTGATCGGTAATACCTACATCTACCTGATTGAGCGCTTTGCCTCCGATTCCGGAAAGAAGGCTGGAGAGTTCTTTACCCCGCTGAAGGTGACCGAACTGGTGGCCAAGCTGGCAGGTCCCAAACCGGGAGATCGTATCTGTGACCCGGCCTGCGGATCAGGCGGACTTTTGATTCAGGCAGCCAAAGAGGTGGGCGACCGCAACTTTGCCCTCTTCGGACAGGAGTCCAACGGCAGCACTTGGGCGCTCTGCCGCATGAACATGTTCCTTCACAGCTTTGACAGTGCCCGGGTGGAATGGTGCGACACCCTGAACAGTCCGCTGCTGGTGGAAAATGACCGGCTGATGAAATTCAACTGCGTGGTGGCTAATCCGCCGTTCTCGCTGGATAAATGGGGTGCCGAAAATGCCGAGAGCGATCAGTACAACCGCTTCTGGCGCGGGGTACCGCCCAAGAGTAAAGGCGACTGGGCCTTTATCAGCCACATGGTGGAAACCGCTCTTGAAAAGCAGGGCCGGGTTGCTGTTGTTGTGCCGCATGGCGTGTTGTTCCGGGGCGCAGCCGAAGGCCGTATTCGTCAGAAAATGATCGAGGAAAACCTGCTGGATGCCGTGATCGGCCTGCCGGGCAACCTGTTCCCGACCACCAACATTCCGGTGGCAATTCTGGTCTTTGACCGCTCCCGTGAAAAAGGCGGCGTTCGGGAAGAATGCAAAAACGTCTTCTTTGTCGATGCCAGCCGCGAGTTCGTCTCTGGGAAAAACATGAACACCCTCTCGGAAGCGCATATCGGTAAGATCATGGCAACCTACGCCGCTCGGGCTGAAGAGGAAAAGTACGCCCATGTGGCCGAGTTCGCCGAGATCAAGGAAAACGACTTCAACCTCAATATCCCCCGCTATGTGGACACCTTTGAAGAGGAAGAGGAAATCGACATCGACGCGGTGCAGGTGGAAATTGACGATCTGGAAAAAGAGCTGGCAGCGGTGCGGGTAAAAATGGCCGAGAAGCTCAAGGAGATTCAGCGATGAGTAAAGCAGTTCAAGTTCCAGATGGCTGGGTAAAAGGCTCTTTGTCTTCATTTACAGAGTGCTTTTCGGGAGGTACGCCTAGTCGCTCTAAATCTGAATTCTACGAAGGCACCATTCCATGGGTAAAGTCTGGCGAGGTTAACAATAGGTTTATTTATGATACCGAAGAAAAAATTTCTGAATCCGCAATCAGAGAGTCTTCTGCAAAGTTGGTGAATCCCAATTCTATCTTGGTTGCAATGTATGGAGCAACTGCGGGAAAGGTGGCTGTACTGAAGGTTCTTGCTGCCACGAATCAAGCAGTGCTGGCTATGAATCCGGTGGACTCTAATTTGTGCTCCGACTTTCTGTTTTGGGTGATGGAGTATGAAGCTGTGCGACTAATGAAAAAGGTTCAAGGTGCTGCACAACCAAACCTTAGTAAAAATCTTATCGGGAATCATAAGGTCACTCTCCCCCCGCTTCCCGAGCAAAAAGCCATTGCCGATCTGCTGGCCACCTGGGATGAGGCTATCGAGAAAACCGAGCGGTTGATTCAGGCGAAGGAAGCCAACTTAAAGGGCCAGATTCAAAGAATAATGGGGAAAGAGGCCATTGATGCAAATGGCTGGTCAATGGTTCACTTGGGTGAGCTCTTTTCCGAAGTAACACGCAAGGTTGGCGAAAAAGAGCTAACGCCCTACAGCATCTCTGCCGGGATTGGATTTGTGTCTCAGCGCGAAAAATGGGGCAAAGATATATCCGGTTCTCAGCATAAGAATTACACACACCTTAAAGCTGGTGAGTTCTCTTATAACAAGGGAAATTCAAAGCGGTACCAACAAGGGTGTGTGTATCTGCTTAAGGACGGGGAGATTTGCGTTCCCAACGTATTTATCAGCTTTAAGCCGAAAGCAAAGAATGTTGTTCCTGAGTTCTTCGAACACTATTTCATTGCCGATTATCACGCCCGTGAACTGAAGCGATACATCACAAGCGGTGCCCGATCGGATGGGCTTCTTAATCTGAACAAAAAGGAGTTCTTCAAGATAATGGTTCCCTGCCCATCCATTGAAAAGCAAGAATCCATTGCCGAAGCCCTGACTGCATCACAACAGGAAATCGACCTGCTGAAACAGCTCGCAGAAAAATACAAAACCCAGAAACGCGGGCTGATGCAAAAGATGCTCACCGGCGAATGGCGGGTAAAACCGGAAATCGTTAACCAATACATGGAGGCGTAATCATGGCTAAAGGTAAAAACCAGCACGTTGTAAAACATCCCGATGGCTGGGCGGTTAAAGGCGAAGGAAACAGCAAGGCGACCAAGGTTACCCGCACCCAGGCGCAGGCCATTGATAAGGCGGAGAACATCGCCAGAAACCAGAAGTCGGACACCAAAATTCATGGTGTGGACGGAAAGATCCGTGCTGGCAACAGCTACGGAAACGACCCGTGCCCTCCTAAGGATAAGAAATAAGGAGTGTGCATGGGTAAGCCTTTCAGAATATTGAGCATTGATGGCGGCGGGATTAGAGGAATATATCCCGCCCATGTTCTTCGGTGTATCGAGGAACGCCATCACATAAATCTTTTCGACACGTTCGACATGATTGCCGGAACAAGCACCGGTTCCATCATCGCTGCCGGAGTGGCCACGGGTGTGCCTGCGGCTGACATTGTGGCGATGTACAAAGAGCATGGCACTGGGATCTTCCGTAAGAAGCGGTTTTTCCTACCCGGGAAAAGCGTTCAACCCATGTTCGACAGTGTCTACGATGCCCAATATCTGGAAAATGTGCTCACAGAAGTATTTCAGGACAAGCGGCTGGGTTACATAGAAAAACCGCTGCTGCTTCCCTCTACCGATATCGGCAATGGTTGTGTTCACGTTCTGAAGTCTGGCTACTCCAAGGAGTTCACTCGTGACAATGCCGTGCTGGTAAAAGACGCGGTATTGGCGTCCTGTTCGGCACCAACCTATTTCGATCCGCATCGACTGAATGAATATCTCCTCGCAGATGGCGGGCTTTGGGCCAACAACCCTGCGCTGGCTGCGGCGATTGACGCCCAGAAGCGGCTTGGGGTTGCTCAGGATGATATACAAATTCTGTCAATTGGCACCGGCCATTCGAAAACTATGTACGGCACAAACGCCTCGCGTAAATGGGGCTTGATCAATGGGTGGAAACACAAGGAATTTATCAGTTTAATTCTGTCCCTACAGAGTCAAAGTGCTCTGAACTATCTGAATCTCATGCTCCGCCCCGGGCAGATTAAGCGGGTTGATTTTGAATCCGACCTGCCGTTGCCGATGGATGACGTGTCCATACTGGACGACCTCATCTCCAAAGCGG
The DNA here is from genome assembly GCA_041390365.1 of Syntrophotaleaceae bacterium. Classification (NCBI taxonomy): domain Bacteria; kingdom Pseudomonadati; phylum Thermodesulfobacteriota; class Desulfuromonadia; order Desulfuromonadales; family Syntrophotaleaceae; species Syntrophotaleaceae bacterium. Next base: position 21,016 of record JAWKQB010000009.1, read on the forward strand.
ATCACAAGTTTACCCATGAATCGGAATCGATCAGGGCATTCATACAAAATGGAGGGATTGCAGGTGAATAGGATTGTTACGCGGGAAGAGGCCCTCCGAAAAGCGGCTGAGCAACTGGACATATCACCATCGAAGTACAAACAGGCCATGGAGCGTTTCGACTCCATGAAGTCCTATCTACTGGATGGTGAATACGATGGCGCAACTGATGAGCCTGAAATTTACCTACAGGGCTCCTTCAAACTCGGGACAGAGATACGGCCCTATAAAGACAGCAAAGACGCCAATTATGACATCGATATTGTCTGCCGTTTGGAACATGAAAAAGAAACCATCACCCCGAAAACGGTAAAGCATCAGGTTGGAGACCACCTGAAAGAGCATGGTACTTACGTGAAGATGCTCGATGACGAAGGCAAACGCTGTTGGACCCTGAATTACGCTGAGCAGGATGGCGTTGGTTTCCACATGGACATTCTGCCATCGGTTCAGGAAAGCTGGAGCACCTTCAGGGACTATTACTGGTATCGCAGTGCCATTGCCGTGACGGACAGATGCGGTGACTCCGGCTCTTATGACTGGTCGCCCAGCAATCCTAAAGATTTTGCTGAGTGGTTTTACGATAAAAACAAGGCTGCCTTTGAGGATGTAAAGCAGACGCAGAAACAGATCCTCTTTGAAAATTACCGGCAGGACGGACTGTTCACTACCCGGGATGCGGTCCCGGATATTCATGTGAAGACGCCGCTGCAACGGGCTATTCAGCTGTTGAAAAGGCATAGAGACATTCGTTTCTGCAATCAGCAGAACGAAAAATGCAAACCGATCTCTATGGTCATTACCGTGCTGGCAGCCAAGATCTACCGGAATGAATCGACCATTTATGAAACGCTGAGAAATTTGATAGACACCTTGTCCCGTCACGCTGATCAGATGCAGCCGACTTTTCGGTTTGATGAAGCAATGGCGGAGTCTGCCTACACGCTGATCACAAGAACGGCAGATGGGAAATGGCATATCCCGAACCCGACCAATCATGGGGAGAACTTTGCCGACAAATGGCATGAAAACGAGAACGGTGTTCCTCATGCCCGGGCTAAGGCGTTCTTTCAGTGGGTGGCTTGGGCCAAGGACGATTTTCTCAATATCGCCGAGCGGCTTGATGAAGAACACTACACCCGGTCACTGGTATCACCGGCCAACAACAGCAAGAGTTTAACCGTCGCTCAACCTCGAGGATTGTCTTTCAACGTTGCTCATCGGCAGAAGCCGTACTGGCCTCTCGGCTTGAGTTATTCGGCACAGATATCGGCCAGGTATAAGGCAAATGGTTCATGGCAAGGATTCAATTCCGGTGAACCGCTGAACAAACACCTCGACCTGTTGTTCAATGCCAGCACCAATGTCCCCGCGCCATTTCATGTCTACTGGCAGGTCGTTAATACCGGGAAGGAAGCTGAACATGCCAGACAATTGCGGGGTGAGATCGTTCTGTCAAAGACCGCCGGTGTAGGCGGCCTGACACAAAAAGAATCTACCTCGTACACCGGTATTCACTGGGTCGAATGTTTCATTGTGAAAAACAGCGTATGCGTGGCACGTAGCGGCGAATTTGTAGTGAGGATTGTATGAGTAAGAGCAAACAGAACATAAAAGAAGTCACCCGTTACATCAAAAAGGAAGTTGAACGGGAGCTCTGGGCTCGGGCTGCCGGACGGTGTCAGTTCAACGGGTGCAATCGGATACTCTACAAGTCTCCGGTCACTCAGGAGCGGGTTAATATTTCAGAGAAGGCGCACATTTATTCGTTTTCTGAAGATGGTCCACGTGGATGGGGACCGTTTAAAAAGAACCCTCAGTGCCTTAATGACGTGGGCAATCTGATGCTGATGTGCCATGACTGCCACAAGACCATTGATCAGGATAAAGATGGTTCCAAGTATTCCGGATCGCTGCTGCAGCAATGGAAAAAGGAGCATGAACACAGAGTGGTCACGGTTACGGGCATTGCAGCCAACAGAAAATCTCACGTGGTTTTCTACGGCAGTAATATCGGTGAGCAACGGTCGCCGCTTCAGCAGGAAGATGCCATGGAAGCGATGTTTCCGGAGCGCTATCCGGTATCGGAAAACTCTGTCTGCTTATCTATGTCATGCTCCCATGAAGACAAAACGGCTGCGTTCTGGGAATCGGAATCGGCTCATCTGAACCGGGTTTTTGATCAGAAGGTTTTGCCTTTGATTGAAAGTGACCAGACCAAGCATTTCTCGCTGTTCTCTCTGGCCCCGATTCCTTTGTTGATCCAACTGGGGACGATTTTCACGGACAAGATTTCCGTGGATACCTATCAGCCGATCAGGGAGCCTAAAGGCTGGCATTGGCAGGAATTCCCCGAGGGGTTCGAGTTCATCATCAGGAAGCCTGAAAAGGTCGATGGAGCCCCGGTACTGGTCATCTCTTTGAGCGACATCATCAATCACGAACGAATCAGAACGGTCATGGGCGAAAAGGTTTCTGTATGGGAGTTGACTGTGCCGGAAGAACACATCGGCAACGATAATATCCGTAACAGTGCACAGCTTTCCATGATGCGGAGCATCATCCGAAAACTCATGGTTCTGATTAAGGATGTACATGGGTCTACTACTCCACTTTCCGTTTTCCCGGCAATGGCTGTCTCCTGTTCCATCGAGATGGGAAGAGCAAGGATGCCGAAGGCGGATATGCCGTGGATTATTTATGACCAGAACAACAAAGAGAAGAAGTTTATAAAAGCGATAACAATAGGAGACAGCCAATGATTACCAACGAACAAAAACGAGTCGTAATAGACAACATGGTCAAATTGCTGGAGCTCCCTGATTCGGCCTATGACAAAGCGCGTAAAAGGTATGAGGATCTCGGAGAGTGGTTTGACCGCGATGAATCAGCCGTATCGGGAAACAATCCGCATATTTTCCCGCAGGGATCGTTCCGCCTTGGCACAGCGATACGCCCACTTGATGAAAGTGAAGAATACGACCTTGATCTTGCCTGCAAGCTCCGGGACGGAATCAGCAAGGACAGCCATACTCAGGAAACCCTAAAAAAGCTGATTGGTATTGAGCTGGAAGCCTATCGGAAGGCCCGGGGCATCAAGAATGAACTGGAGCCGAAGCATCGCTGCTGGCGTCTTGAGTATCAGGATGACCTCAGCTTTCACATGGATATTGTTCCGTGTATTCCAGCAGATGAAAAACGGCGAAAAGCGATATTGGAGTCTATCCGCAAAACAGGATTGGACGAGTATGTAGCCGGGTCCGCATCCCAGACCACGATATCCATAACGGACGACCGGCACGAAGGCTACAAGCATATATGTGATGACTGGAACATCAGTAACCCTGAAGGATATGCCAAGTGGTTTGAATACCGAATGAATCCACAACAGACCAGAATTCTTCTGGAAAAGGCTCAGGTGGATGATGTTCCATTGTTCAAAAAGAAAACGCCTTTGCAGCGGGTTGTTCAGATTTTGAAGCGCCATCGTGACAACTGGAGCAAGGACAACCCGGATTCCAAGCCTATTTCAATCATCATAACGACACTGGCCGCCAGAGCCTATAACGGCGAGACCGATATTGTTGCGGCACTTGGCAATGTGCTTGAAAAGATGGGAGGTTTGGTAAACCAGACAAGGCCACGGGTTCCCAACCCCGTTGACCCTGAAGAGGACTTTGCCGACCGCTGGTACAGGCCTGATTGTCTGCATTTGCGTCTGGAAGAGCATTTCAATGCCTGGCTTTTGCAGGCAAGAACGGATTTTCAGCACATTACATCCACGACTGATACGGAATTTCTCTGTGAACACATTGAAGAGAAGTTTTCGTTGCGGGTGAATGAGTCGGCTAGACCGTGGGAATGGTAACTGGATGGGAGTGTTGGTATTGAATAGCTTGATCCAGTTTCTGCGCGATTATCCCGGCATGTCGACAGCGCCATGCTCGGAGACTGGCGTTTGCCTGCGTGGGAAATTTCGATTCAAGGCCAGCGAGTTTGGCGGTGAGGAAATAGATGATTCCTACAAATTGGAAATCGTTGTTTCAGACAAATTCCCGCAGGCTCTTCCAAAGGTGAAAGAAACTGGTGGCAAGATTCCCCGTGACGGAAATTTTCATGTCAATCCGGACGGAACCCTTTGTCTGGGGTCACCGCTCAGGCTGTTGAGAAAAGTCCATAGTTCCCCAAGTCTGACCGGCTTTGCCGATAAATGCCTCGTACCGTACCTCTATGCTGTTTCTTACAAGCTGATGCACGGTGGAGATTTTGTATTTGGCGAGTTGGCTCATGGCGACCAAGGCATCGTGGACGATTATTCCGTAATGCTGGGATTGAAAGAAAGGCAGCAGGTAACACAAGCCATTCATTTGCTTGGACTGAAAAAGCGGCTTGCTAACAAAAAGCCCTGTCCTTGCGGATGCGGGAAAAGACTCGGGGCTTGCCCGTTTCACCATAAATTGAATGAGTTTCGCAAAATGGCCCCTGTGTCATGGTTCAAAGCACATGCCTTGAATGACTGGAACCGAATTTAGAGTAAGAGAGGATTATATGAGTAACTTTCAGATAAATGAAAAGCATCTTTCTCAAATCCCGGCTTTGCAGCTTTTGATTGGCTTGGGATTTGAATTTTTGACACCTGCAGAAGCACTCCGCGAAAGGCAGGATAGAACATCCAATGTTTTGCTGGAAAGTATTCTTCGCAACCAGCTCAAAGAGATAAACCGCATTCGTTACAAAGGCAGTGAGTATCTCTTCAGCGAGGAGAATGTGCAGTCAGCCATTCAAAAGTTGAAAAACATTAAATACGACGGCCTGCTGAAGACCAACGAGGCTATTTACGATTTGATCACCCTGGGGACGGCCATGGAGCAGACCATTGAGGGCGACTCAAAAAGTTTCAACATGAACTATATCGACTGGCGTAATCCCGGTCGCAACAAGTTTCATGTGACGGTCGAATACAGTGTTGAACGTTCCAGAAGTACAGAGACTGCCCGTCCGGACATCGTTCTTTTCGTTAATGGTATTCCGTTTTGCGTGATTGAGTGTAAAGCGCCGCAGATTGAAGTGGAACAAGCCGTTTCGCAGTCGATCAGAAATCAGAATGATGACTATATCCCGAAACTCTTCATTTACAGTCAGATGGTGCTGGCACTGAATAAAAACAGCGCCATGTACGCAACAACGGGAACCGCTGCAAAATTCTGGGGTGTATGGAAAGAGCCTCAGATGGATAACGGTGAGCGCGAGTTTGAAAAGCTGGCAGCAGTCGTCAACCAACCACTTGCCGAGGATGTTGTTGCCAGAATTTCATCTACCTTTGAGGTTAAGCCGGAAGCATTTACCGGCACCAGACTGGTGACCGAGCAGGATAAATCTCTGTTCTCACTTTGCCGTCCGGAAAGGCTCTTGGAATTGGCGTGGAAGTTTACGGTGTTTGACGGGGGGATCAAAAAGGTTGCCCGCTATCAGCAGTATTTCGTCATCAAGTCTACCCTGAACCGGGTTAAGCACTTTGATAGTACCAATTCACGTAAAGGCGGTGTGATCTGGCACACTCAGGGATCTGGAAAGTCACTGACCATGGTGATGTTGGCCCGTAACCTGGCCTTAGATCCCGAAATTTTGAATCCGCGAATTGTTCTTGTGACAGACCGTGACGACCTCGACAAGCAGCTTGGGAACACCTTTGCGGCCTGCGGTCTTGAAGCGAACCGGGCAACATCAGGCAGAAACCTGCTGGAGCTGGTTGCTGAAAAAAAATCAGGGATCATCACAACCCTCATTCACAAGTTCGATAAGGCATATGCGGTAAAGAAATATCAGGATGAATCAGCCGACATTTTCATTCTGGTGGATGAGAGCCACCGTACCCAGTTCGGTTCCTTTTCCGCTCGGATGAGACAGATGTTTCCCCATGCCTGTTATTTGGGATTTACCGGCACGCCACTGCTCAAGAAGGAAAAGAACAACTTTACCAAATTCGGTGAACTGGTGGAGCCCCATTATTCCATCACACAGGCCGTTGAAGATGGCGCGGTGGTTCCGCTTCTGTATGAGGGGCGGCATGTGGAGATGACACAAAATCAGGCGGCTGTTGATCTGTGGTTTGAGCGCCACACACAGGGCTTGACCAAAGAGCAGCAGGCGGACCTGAAACGGAAATATGCTCGAGCAGAAATGCTGAACAAAGCCGATCAGGTCATCTATATGAGAGCTTTTGACATCAGCGAGCACTTCCGCTCCAACTGGCAGGGAACAGGATTCAAGGCCCAGCTGGTGGCCCCGAATAAAGCATCTGCGCTCAAGTACAATGCGTACCTGAATGAAATTGGCATTGTCAGTTCCGAGGTTGTTATCTCGCCGCCGGATATGCGCGAAGGCTATGAAGAGACCGATGATGAAACAACGG
>JAWKQB010000010.1 GCA_041390365.1 Syntrophotaleaceae bacterium
GTCAATCCAGATACCAACGCCGCATCGAGAAGTTTCGTGCTGGCTGGCAAGGTGGACGGTCTGGTCAAGCAGGATGGCCAATACTTCCTGCTGGAGCATAAGACCGCCTCACAAATCGATGCCGGTTATCTGGAACGGCTTTGGACTGATTTTCAGATCATCATTTATGCGTGGTATCTGGAACAGACCCTAGGTGTCCGTATCTCCGGCATCATCTACAACGTGCTGGTCAAAGCCAAGCTGCGCCAGAGCAAAGGTGAAACGGAAGCTGAGTTTGAAACCCGCCGTGCCGAGCTGATCGCCAAATCCAAAACCGGCAAGAGCAGCGCCAAGCGCAAGATGCCCGAGCCGGATGATGCCTTCCAGCAGCGCCTCAAAGACAAATACCTCGAGCCCGGCATGTTTCACCGGGAGGTGCTCTACATCTCCCGCGATCAATTCGACGAGCTGCGCAGTGAGCTTTGGGAACTATCCAAAGCCATGCTGGATGCCCGCCGCCGCAACACCTTCTACCGCAATACGGCCTTCTGTTTTCAGTATGGACGCGCCTGTCCCTACTTCCCGCTGTGCCAGAGCGGTGAGAACCCCAACGTCATTGAAAACCATTACCAACGGGTGCTCCCGCACGAAGAGCTGCGGGATGGAGCAAGTGAAGATGCTGCCCCTGTTTTTTAACCCAAACCATACAAGGAGATAAATCATGCTTCCGAAAAGCAAAACCAAACCGAAAGCAAGCCTGAACGACCTGACCGCACTGGTTTACGGTCCAAGCAAAATTGGCAAGAGCACTTGGTGCTCCCACGCGGAAAACGCCCTGTTTCTCGCCACGGAACCGGGGCTGAACGCCCTCGAAGTGTTCGAAGCGCCCATTACCTGCTGGGATGACCTTCTGCAGGCGTGTGCCGAGATTGCCGAAGGCAAACACGACTTCAAGACCATCGTCATCGACACGGTGGATAACGCCTACCGCATGTGTGCGGATTATGTCTGCAAGAAATTCAAGATCGAGCACGAGTCCGACCTTGGCTACGGCAAAGGCTATGCCCTCATCAACAATGAGTTCCAGCGCGTTCTCAACAAACTGGCCTTTCTGCCATACGGCCTGATCCTCATTTCCCATTCCCACGAGCGTGACATCGAAACACGCACTGGGAAGCACACACGCATTGTGCCGACCCTGCCGGACAAGGCCCGCAAGCTGGTGACCGGTCTGGTGGACCTGATCCTGTTCTGTGATCTGGACATGAAAACCGGTGACGACGGCAAGCCCATGTATCAGCGGGTGATGCGCACCAAGCCAAGCCCCAATTACGACGCCGGAGACCGTACCGGCCGACTTCCGGAGATGATCCCTCTGGATTTCCCGACCTTCCTGAAAGCTTTCAATCAAACGGCTGCCGGTTCAGCGGTGAGTGCCGCCCGGACAAAGTCGGAGCCAGCCACAACGGCTAAACCTCAAACTAAGGAGTAATGACAATGAGTTGGAATAACGATGACACCATGGACCTCGCGCAGTTCGACGATGATTTCGTTTCTGCGGATGTTGAAGAAAAGGACTTTGAAGCTGTTCCCGACGGGAAATATCAGGTCAAGGTCGATCGTGTGGAACTGACCCGTTCGGAAACTTCCGGCAATCCCATGCTCAAGTGGGCGCTGAAGATTCTGGGTCCCACGCATAAAGGCCGTCTGCTGTGGCGCAACAACGTCATTGCCAGCAAGGACAATGTGAAATGGCTCAAGCAGGATCTCTATACCTGCGGCCTGCAGATGGACAAGCTCTCCGATCTCCCGGGCAAACTGGAAACCCTTCTGGATGTCGGGCTCGAGGTGACCAAGCGCACGAAAAACGAATTCGAGAACATCTACTTCAACCGCCGGATTGTGCTTTCGGATGAAGACGCCGCCGCACCGTCGACCGGTCACGATGTAGACGACATGATTCCGTTTTGAGGATGGGCATGGTTACCGTTGTCGTTGATACCCGGGAACAGGAGCCTTACGGATTTGATTCGGAATCAGTCGCATCAGTCCGCAAGGCCCTCCCGGCGGGAGATTACTCCATCGAGGGATTCGAGACCCGGGTGGCGGTGGAAAGGAAGTCCATGGCGGATTTTGTTTCCACTGTCATCCGAGGCCGAAAGCGTTTTCACAAGGAGCTGGAAAAGCTCCGGCATTATGACGCAGCCTGTGTCGTCGTTGAGGCCAATTACCGGGATATTCTCGGTGCCTGCTACCAGAGCGACGCCCATCCAAACGCCCTCATAGGAACCATTGCCTCCATCATCATCGACTTCGGTGTGCCCGTTTATTTCTGTTCAGACCGTCAGGCAGCCTGCCGGTTTGTTGAAGAGTTTTTAATGCGCTTTCACCGGAGGTTCGCTCAATGCCAAGAAAAACAAACTCCCCGGCAAAACTCCGGGGAAGAATAGAGAGAGTTTATTATGCCGGGCCAAAGTTTTCCGCAGGCCGTTTGCTCACCGCCACCGGAGAGGAAATCCAGTTTGCCGGAAATCTGTTTGCCCGTGAAAACCAGCCCGTGGTCCTTTTGGGGACGTGGGCCACCCATCCGAAATATGGTCGACAGTTCAAGGTCGATGCCATGGAGCACGATCTTGATCTGAACCCGGAAGGATTGATTCATTATCTGGCCAATCACCCTGAAATCAAAGGGATTGGTCCTGCCAAAGCCCGCCTTATAGTCGAACAGTTCGGAGATTCATTCGAGGAGACTCTGATTGAATCTCCGGAGCTCATCGCATCAAAAGCCAGAATTTCCCTCGATGCCGCCAATCGTCTGAAGGATGAATGGTGCAAAAACAGAAGCGTCAATGCCGTGCTGGCATGGCTTTCCGCCTTTGGTTTGACCCACCATCAGGTGACCACATTGGTCGAAAAGCTGGGCGGCAACTGTCTGGAGATCCTAAAAGCTGATCCTTACATCCTCATCCGGGAATTGCGGGGATTCGGCTTCAAGAAGGTCGACAAGATTGCCCGCAAACTGGGCACGCCAAAAGACCACACTCCACGAATCCGTGCTGGAATTCAATATTGCATGCACGAGGCGCTGGATCAGGGAAACTGCTGGGTCGAATACGAGGACCTTGTTGATCAGTCCAACCTGCTTTTGGTGATGGATAATCTGGACAGCCGTATTCGTATCGAAGCCTCGCTGGACAACCTCATCAGTGAAAGACTGCTCTCCTGTGAGTCCCATGCAGGACGCTTTCTGGTGGCGCTTTCCGATATCCTGAAAATGGAACAGGACATTGCCGCCATTTTTACCAAGGCGGCTGAGGCAAATCCTCATTTCACATCAACCCGCAATCTGCAGAAGCTGATTCTGCGTCAGGCGGAAACGCTCAATGAAAAGCAGCTCGAAGCGGTTCACTCTGCTTTGCAGCACTCCATCAGCCTCATATCCGGTGGAGCCGGATCGGGTAAGAGCTACACCGTATCGGTCATCAACGCGGTATGTGAAGAGTGCGATCTGGAGGTGGTTCTTTCCGCCCCGACAGGTAAAGCGGCCAAGAGACTCGAGGAAGTGAGTGGCCGAACCGGAACCACAATCCATCGACTGCTTGGCTATGACGGCAAGTCCTTTTCAAAGGACAGCAACAATCCCATCGACGCCGACATCCTGATCATCGATGAGTTTTCCATGGTGGATGTTCCTTTGGCTTGGCACCTTTTCAATGCGGTGGACTTTGCCAGAACGACCATTGTCATTGTGGGAGACCATAACCAGCTACCGCCGGTCGGTCCGGGAAATATCCTTCGGGATCTGATCCACTCGAATGCCATCCCCACGGTCATTCTGGATAAGGTGGTCAGGCAGGCCGGTGTGTTGAAGGAAAACAGCACCGCCATTCTCAAAGGCGAAGTTAGGAAAACCAGTGATGCCAGTACACAGGGATGCCGGGATTGGTATCTGGCGGACCAGTTCACCGACCCGGGGGCCGCCCGAAACTTCCTACTGGACCTCTTTGAAAAACGACTCGATGCCCTTGGCTTTGATCTGATCAAAGATGTGCAGGTGTTAACCCCGACGCACAAGGGTCCGCTGGGAACCAAATCGCTCAATGAAGATTTGCAGCGGCTTATCCAGAAGCGTCTCTGGTATGTGAATGTGCCGGAAACCCAACCCGGCCGCCGGTCGCCATTTTTGAAACACGACAAGGTCATTCAGACCCGCAACAACTATGACCTGAACGTGATGAATGGTGCCATCGGCCATGTGATCGATGTTTTGCCCAACGGCACGCTGCTGATTGATTTCGAGGGTGTGGCGGTTGAGATCGAAAAAGGATCGCCGAACCTTCAGGACATCCAGCTGGCCTATGCGCTGACAATCCACAAAACCCAGGGATCGGAATTTCCATGCGCTGTCGTGGTGGTCCACAAGGCTCATTCCTTTATGCATCATCGCAACCTGCTGTACACCGGTGTCACCCGTGCCCGCAAGACTGCGATTGTACTCGGTGACCGCTGGGGCATCCGCAATTGCGCCAAGAAATGTCAGGTGGATGACCGCAAGACCTTTCTATCCATTCTCTTGAACAATGTGAATTGCCCTGAAGAGCAGTCAGCTTGTGCGGGGGCATTATGAGCATGGGCGGTTCAGACAATGTCAGAGAATACTACCGCCTGATAACCGAGCTCGATATCGGAGATGTGGCAAGGGATCTTCTGGCTGGAAGGATCACACAGGAATCCCGGCAGCGGCTTCAGTGCGATTGTCCGCACCACCAGAGTCAGTCCCGTCGCTCCCTTCATGTGATGCTCGACAAACAGGGCTGGTATTGCTTCGGCTGCGGTGTGGGTGGAGATGTCCTCCAGCTCGTTGAGTTTATTCAATCGGGAATGGTTACCGCCGGTCAATCCGGTCCCATGCCCGATAGCCATCGGCAGGCCCGTGACTTCCTCGCTGGTAAAGCCGGGATGCCGCCACTGTCGCGTTATGGCCTCACGCAGGAACGCTTGGAGCAGACGGAAAATGATCGATCGTTTGAGATCCGGGTCAAAGATGCTTTGACCGAACTGGCCCGCTACTATCACCAGCGGCTCAAGGAAAATCAGGAGGCGCTGACCTGGCTGAAAGAAAAGTACGCCATCAGTGATGAGACCATAGACGACCTGTTGATCGGTTTTGCCGACAATGAGTCGGGTGTCATTGCAGCCCTGCGCTCCGGCGATCATGGCTTCAGCAAACGGGAGCTTTCCGCTACAGGAGCCTTTCGCCCTACCAGTCAGGATGGATTGAATCCGTTTTTTGAGAAGCGCATCATCTTTCCATACTGGAGCCGTGGCCGTGTCGTGTTCATGATCGGCCGCAAGACACCGTGGACGCCGGACGTGAACTGGGAACAGGGAAAGTACAAGAAGCTGCCGGTTCACGATGAACATCAGCGCCCTTATGTTGCCCGCTTCATCAACAATGCGGTTCTCTTCAATGAGGACTGCCTGCTGGGTAAGCCCGATCACATCATTATTACCGAAGGCGTGACCGATTGCATTGCTCTGATGCAGCAGGGATTTCCCGCGCTCTCTCCTGTAACGGTAAGAATCAGGGCCGCAGACTGGGAACGGCTGGTTCCGAAGATGCGCGGACTCAAGACCGTCTATATCTGTCAGGACAATGAAATCTCGGAGGCCGGGCTCAAGGGAGCCTTGCAGACTGCTCGCACGCTGGCCGAACACAAGATTGATACGAAGCTGGTTACCATTCCTCTGAATGAGCCTCAGCAGCAGGCGCGGCAGGAACTGCAGGAGCGGTTCAACCTGACGGCGGCCGTCGGTCCCCGGGAGCTGGCCAAATTACTCGACGGCCACTCTGCCGAGGATATTCGGGAGGCTGAAACGCTGTTGGCCAACGCCAAGATCGATGTGAACGATTTCTTTGCATCCGGCAATGGTAAGGCTGAATTTGAGGGGCTGCTTTCTTCCGCCTGTACGCCGGTGGAGTTCGGCATTCAAAGTCTGCCCGAGGATGCCCCGGAGGAAGAGAGAAACCGCCAGCTCGAGCCGGTTCTGGCCGAAATTTCGGCTCATTCACCACTGGAGCAAAGCCGCCTGCTAAAACTGGTGCAGGAACGACTGGGTAAAGCGGTTCCAATGGCGACCCTCAAGGAACAGGTACGCTCTGTTCAGCAAAATCGACGGGACAGCGCCAAGAAGGAAAAGAAAAAAGCCAAACGCCTGAGCGGATCACCGCCCGGTTCCTGTCGCGCCCGGGTCGATGAAGTGCTGATCGATACGGAGCTGGAAAACGGTGCTCCGGATTACACCGCTGCAGCCGAAGCGGCCTATGACTGGTTTACCGCCAACGGAGCCCAGTTCTTTCACACCCAGACCGGTGAGCCGTTTATGTATTTCGACAACTCCATCTACTGGATGGATTCACCCGACCGTGGGCGCAAGAGGCAGTATGCGGCCATGCTCTACAAGCACACCGGTATGGTTCCGACGTC